>WJMB01000196.1 GCA_014728185.1 Candidatus Coatesiibacteriota bacterium | reverse complement strand
CCCTGGCCGACGAGAACCCGCCGGTGCGCGTCTTCGAGGTGCGGGTCCACGAATCGCCGCGCTCCCGCGCCGCCTGGCGCCCCGACGGCTAGAGCTGCCCGGGACGGAGTTGGTTATAGCTGTCAAGCGGCGGATTGAGCAGTCCCAAGCCGCCGGAAGAGATGCCGTATCGGTGACGGCCGCCTCGATACGGTCACCAGAAACGCGCGCCCTTGACTCATCGGCTTCCCTGCTCCTCGAGATGAACACGTTGATTCATTTGCGCGGCCCGCCGCCGGTACTTGAACCCCATCCCGATTCGCTCCGACCACGCAGCCAGATGCCCGGGAGATTGCGGACATGAAGCGACCCAAGACCCTCCTGATGCTCTCCGGCGGCCTGGACTCCTTCGGCGCCGCGGCGGACCTCTACGCGCGCGGCGACCTGGCCGCCGCCCTCTGGGTCGACTACGGCCAGAAGGCCGCCCCGGGCGAGTTGATCGCCGCCCAGCGGCAGTCGGCGCACCTCGGCGTGCGGCTTTACCGCACCCGGATCGATATCTACCACCAGCTCGAGTTCACCAGCGGGCTGATCAACGCCCCCCTGGACGACGAGGGCGGCATCGACCAGCTTTGGGTGCCGGCGCGCAACGCCCTGCTCTACTCCATCGGAGCGGCTTTCGCCGAATCGCTCAAGCTCCCCGCCGTGGGGCTGGGGCTCAACGCCGAGGAGGCCCGCGAGTTCGCCGACAACACCTCGGCCTTCCTCGAGGCCGCCAACCACTTCATCTTCCTGGCCACCGCCGGTCGTGTCCAGGCAGCCGCGCCGACGGTCGACTATGGCAAGCGGGAGATCATCGCCCGTCTCGTCGCCCAGGGCCACTCCCTCGATGATATTTACTCCTGCTACCGGGCCCCCGACGAGGCCGGGCGGATGTGCGGCACCTGCCCGAGCTGCCGCCGGCTCAAGGCCGCCCTGGAAGCCAACGAGTTGAGCCTGGACGAACGCTTCGCCAAGTAGAGTACGGGTGGAAGCGGGCGGGTCCAGGGCCGTAACCTGAAACCGCTGGATAGCACCATACAAATTGGGCTATTCTCGGCTAAGCAGGAAGCCGCATCGTGGAAGGTTCTTGATACCTGCTTCGTGCGGGACGTCAATTCGTTGAGTGGCTGTTACTGCTACCAAACCAGGCCCTTTCCTGCTGTCAGCCTGTCCGTCATTAAAAGCCTCCAGGATGCCCAACGGGACCGACAGCTTTCCGACTCACGGCAGCATCGAAAGCGAGTCGAGCTTGATTGCCGCAAACCGACTTGAAAGACGGTAACCGCTGATCGTGCCGGATGGCATTAGTTGACGATCTGTTCATGATCGGGATCATATACCCGGTCCGAAGCATATCTTGATCGTAACCTGATGATAATACGCGTGATGATCCTCATGTCATTGTAGCGAGGCGGGTAGTCGGAAAGTGACGGCAAAAATAGAGCAATCTGTGGCAAATCCTGATATCAGCCCGCTTGTATTTCTCCCTGACAGCAGAATGCTATTGACTCTTAAGTGTATTAATAACAGGCAACAAGGGCATGCCAAGTGAATGCTTGATCAAAACGGCGTATTTCCGGGTTGGGGATAACGGTCCAGCAAACCGCTCCCAACCAGCCTGATTTGGTCCGATCACGCTCCATGAAGCCTAAAGATTGATGCCTGTCCATCTTCTAATGACATTTCCAACCGTTGAAGCGAAAACGCCGCCGGATCAACGGCGGCGTATTTCACTTGAACCGCAACGGCAACGACACGGAGGAGCGATGACCCGGACCCTGACGACATTGCTGGCGGTCTTACTGCTTGCGGCCGCCTGGAGCCCGAATCTGGGCGGCGAGGCCGCGACGCCCCGCACGGGCCTGGAGGTGGCTCGCTACCGCCTGGAGACGGCGGCGGCGGGCGAGGACTGGGAGCTGGTCGAGCTCGACACCGCCGAGCGCGAGCTCTACGGCGCCCGGAGCGCCCTGTACTGGTCGGTGCCCGGAACGGGGCTGGAGCTGGCCTGCCTGCTCTACGACGACTACCGCACCGCCGTCGAGATGGGGGAGGCCCTGGGCGAGGCCCCGCGCACCCGCTGGGCCGTCAACGGAACCACGATTCTGATCGTGCGGATCATTGACGAGGAGTCCGACGAGGAGGAGCTGCGCTGGACTATCGCGGCGATCCTATCGGCCTTCGCCGGCGAGGAGTAGCTACTCGGCCAGGCGCTTGAGGTACTCGAGGATGGCCCGGCGGTACTCGGGCCAGAACAGCTCTATTTCCAGGCGCTCCTCGGCGGGCCGCAGCGTTCCCTCGGCGGCCCCGGGCTCGATGGAGAGCGGCGGCGGCGGATCACTGCGGTAGTCACCGGCGGCCCGGGCTTCGCGACGCCGGGTCAGCTCCTCGTTGTTGAGCGAGCGCTGGGCGTCGAGGAGGCGACGCAGCAGGGTCTCCTGCTCGCGCAGCGTTTCGGGTCCCAGGGCGCCGGCGCTGAGGCGGCCCTCGATCTCACCGGCCTGCCCGGCCAGCTCGCCCAGGTCGCCCAGCAGGCCCTCGACCTCGCCGGCCCCGGTGCCGAGCTCCTCCAGGGCCTGACGGATGGCGGCCTGCCTGGCGGCCAGGGATCGCAGACTCGGCGGTCCGCCCCGGGAGTCGCCGTTGGGCATGGGAGTCCCGCCGCCCGAAGCCGCCGCGGTATCCTGGTTGAGGCCCTGCTGCTGGGCGGCCAGCTCGCCCAGGCGGGCCATCATCTCGGAGAGGCCGGTGCCGCTCTGATTCCGGGCGGCCTGGCGCTGAAGCTCCAGCAGCCGCAGGGTCAGGTTGTTCAGCGAGGCCAGTTGCTCGCCGAGGCGGCGGACCGGAGCCTTGTCGCCGGCGGCGCTCCCGGCGGCCCCCTCGTCCAGCTCGGCGGCCAGGCGCTCCAGGCCGTCGGCTATGCCGGTATCGAAAGCGGCGGTGCGGCGGTAGGCCTCTTCGACACCCAGTCGCACGCGGCGCAGACCGGCGGCGGCGGCTGCCAGACGGCGGCCCAGCTCGGTGTTGTCGATCGCGCCGACCTCGGCGGCCCGCCGGGTGGCGCTGAAATCCTCGGCCAACAGCAGCAGGGCGTTGACCTGTGAGGCCAGCACCCGCTGAAGCTGCTCGTGCTGACCGGAGCGCAGCTCGGCCAGGGCCGAGGCCAGCTCCTCGGAGAAGTCGGCCAGCTCGGCGGCTCCGGCCTCGGCGGAGCGGGCGTCGGCGGCGGATTCCTCCAGACTCCGCGCGGTCTCGCTCGCCCTAAGCTCCTCACCGGCCCGGGCGACCCTCTCCCCGGCTTGACTGAAAACATCGTCGTCGGCGACACCGGAAAGCAGTTCGGAGGTCTCGGCGGCCTCGGCGGCCAGCTCCCGGCTGCTCTCGGCCAGCTCCTCTCCGGCGGCCCGCGTCGGCTCGGCGGCGTTCTCGGCGGCGCGACGGGCGGTCTCCAGGGCCTCGGCGGCCAGCTCGGCCAGTCGCTGCTCGGCCCGGGCCCGCTGTAGCAGCTCCTCCATCCGTTCCAACTGTTCCTCGAACTCCTCCCGGCTCTGGGTGAACTCACGGGCCAGCTCCTCCAAGCGCCCCCGCTCCAACCGCTCGTCGACGGCCCGCTGCAGCTCCTCGAGACCGCGGCGCAGCTCGTCGTCCAGGGACTCGTGGAGCAGCCGCTGAACCTCGTTGAGTTTGGCCAGGCTCTCCGGGGTCAGCAGGTTCTCCCGATCCAGGGCCTCGATGCGGCTATCGAGTTCATGCAGGGTCTCCTCGGCTCGAGCGACGATACGCTCCTGCTCGGCGGTGAGCTCCTCGAGGGCCCGTCGCTCCTCCCAGGAAACCTCCTCGTCACCGCGGTGCCGCCGGGCCAGCTCCTCCAGCTCCCGACTCTGCAGCTCCTCGCGCTGATCCAGCTCCTCCAGGGCCTCATCGTCCCCGGCCAGCAGGCCCTCGTCCATGAACTCTTCCACGCCGGGGAAGCGCACGGTGAAGACCGGTGAGAGGGCGACGCCGGGGCCGTCGACGGCGTTGTTGTCCAGGACCCGCAGGCGGCAGGCCAGCTCATCGCCGGGCAGCAGCTCGATCCCGGCGAGGTCCCAGCGATAGTCCACCCGGGCGGCGGTGCCCAACCCCCGGGCCAGCTCCCGGACCTCGGTCTCGCCGTTGCGGGTGTAGAGCAGCTCCAGACGGGCTGCGCCGTAGTCGTCGGCGACGCGGCAGGCCAGCGGGACGCTCATCGTCGCGTCGAGTTCATACGCGCCAAGGGGCTCGAGGAGCTCGATCGTCGGCGGCTCGTCGGGCAGGGCGACCAGCCGGTAATCCGGCGAGGCGCCCTCCAGGCCGTCTTGCGAGAGGAAGCCCAGGGACCAGCGGCCGTCGCCGGACAGGGTGAAGGCCCCGGAAACGTCGGCGCCATCGGCATCGAACCGTGGGCTCAGCGGCCGATCCCCGCCGGCCGAAAGACGCAGCGCCGCGGATTCCAGGGCGGGTTCCACCCGGGCCTCGAACTCGACACGGGCGCCCCGGGGCGCCGTCACCGCGCCGGAACCCGCGGGCAGCTCCCGGGGCTCCAGAGAAGTGTAGGCCGGCGGAACGACCCGCACCGCCAGAGCGCTCAACCGGGGCGCCGGGATCAGCTCCAGCCGGTGGACCTCGCCGGCACCATCGGCGTGGACCACCCGGTACTCCAGCCGCGCGGTCTCCAGGACGTCCAGGGGTTCGAGCTCGCGAACATGGCGTGTCGGGGTCTGCGGTGTCAGCGGCAGGGCGCGCCAGGGCTCACCGGCGGCGCGGCGTAGCTCCAGCCGGGGCTCCAGCGGCGAGCGATCGAAGCTGGCCTCGATCGTCACCGTCTCGCCGGGGCGCAGCCGGGCGTCGCCCGGGGTCACCGCGAGGAGCGCCGGGGCGGGTGGTTCGACACTCAGCCCGCGCAGACCGCGCCAGCCGTGGTGATAGAGCTGCGGCGCGACCAGAGCCGTCAGCAGGTAGAGGACGACCAATCCCGTCGCGGCGCCCAGAGGCCGGCGCAGCTCGCCGCCCAGGGGGATCGAGTCGGGCAGGCCGCAGGCCGCCGCCAGACGCCGCGCCCGCTCGACCTGCAGCCGACCGTAGGGGTCGTCGCTCCAGGCGAGCTCCAGGGCCGACTCCAGCTCGTCACCGAGCTCGGGGTGACGCCTCCCGGCCCGCCGGGCCGCTGCGCGGAGGTCCGGCGCGGGTGCGAGACCGCGCAGCAGGATGACCCCCAGCAAGGCCGCCACGCCCAGCCAGAGTGTCCAGGCCGCCCACCACGGACCGCCCAGCGCCGCCAGGGCCAGGGCCGGCGGCAGCGGCGCGCCCAGGCAGAACAGGATCAGCAGCAGCCGACGCGCCGCCCTGACAAGGGCCAGGCGGCGACGAAGACGCACCAGACTGGGCAGAACGGTGTTCACAACGACTCGAACCGCTTCCCGGGGGGATTCATTTGCACAGATGTTTCAACTGAGACGGTGAAACTCAGACCACCAATAAGGATACGCCGTCGGAGCGAACTTGTCACGGCGGGCCGTGATCGATTGCATGAAAAAAAGCCGACGGTGTCGGCTCAGATTGTCGATAGTTTCGCTGACCAATCCGCCGCTCCTAGGCCTGGGTCAGACCCACTATCCAGAGCAGCCAGAAGAACAGCAGCCAGCCGCCCCAGAAGGCAGCCTTGGCGCCGATGAAGCTCAGCTCCGGGGTCAGCGCCCGGCGAATGAAGCCGAAGCCGCAGGCGATCCAACCCAGAAAGCCGATGACGACGGCGGCGGACCAAAGGCTCACACCGGCACCTCGGCGATCGATACCTCAGACACGGAACAAACCTCGCGGGTGAAAATGGATCGAAATGGCTAACAATAGTGGAAGCGACGGTGATTGATCATCGAGAAAGGCATCACATACACCGACCGGACCTGATCATGATTGTATCCTGTTGATAATATACGTGATTGGTATCGGACACCCGTCACGAAACGGGCTTTTTAAAATTGCAAGGCATCACACACGACCTCGGACCAGCCAACTCCAACTCGAAACACCGCCCCACCTCGCAAAAAGCGGCTGATACGAGGCTTTGCCGAATGATGTTTGGCCTGCCAACTCAACCCCTCGGCGCCTGCTAGTTATATATGCATGATAATTAGTTGCTTAGCATCGATAAATCGTCATCGAAGCCCATTGCGCCAAGCAGTTGATAATGGAGCGTCGTGACGTCGCTACGAGCATCCTGGGAATGTGGAAATCCAGGTACCTGCCACAAGCGGCTCACTTGATGTGCACATCTGATTTCCCAATGACTGCTTGTATCAGAACGATATCCAGTAACACCATGGTCCGTGACAGTTAAGTGATCCCAATTGCAATTAAGAATGTCTTCCTTGGCAAACCCAGAGATCAGCGCACTTGTATATGCCCTGACAGCAGATCGCCACTGACTCATAAATGTCGTAATAAAAGGTAGGGATTATCACACGTTTCTGAACAGGTATATATCGCTAATAGCTTGTTATCATGTGCTTTATAGCTGCGCAAGCTGTCACTGCCCGTGCCTTGCCTGGTGGCGGAAAACCAGGCTTGCCCGAAGCGGGCGCTGCCAAGAGGATGCCAAGAGGACGCAGAGAGACTGGAAGTCGCGACTCCTGATTTGCATCCCGGGCTTACCTGTCATCTGGAGGCTTAATCTTTTCAAATAGCTGGTTTAGCTGATAAGAAAACCTCTTTGGCCCGTCGAGCTGAAGGACTTCGGGTGGTAGTTGTGGGCACCTCCGTTCTAAATACCGCTGTTTTTAGGTTTCGATGTAGGTTCAGTTTCAGGTGATAATCCCTTCAGAGAAGTGAAGAACGGCCCGGCAAACCACTCCCAATCAGCCTGATTTGGTCTGATCACGTTCCATGACGCCTCGTGAAAAGCGGCAGCAGTGACCGGCAACACTGAGAAGATGGCTGGCTCGGGGGGTGGTGTTCGCAGTGTCGGAAAGGGCACAGAGTCGAGGTCCGACGAGGTGAAAGCTAAAATCCGGTTCCTATTCGCCGGATCCTGGATCGCGCCACTCCCGTCGCCGTCGACTAAAGGCCGCATGAACCAGATGAAACCGGCCTCGCTCCCCGTGGCGACAAAGCGCACCGTTACCGGGAGCTGGCCGACGCCCCAGCCGGCGCACCGCTGCCCCCGGGCTAGAAGTCCTCCAGGGTGGGGACGAGGAGGATCGGGGTGGTGGTAAGGCGGGAGAGCTCGTTGATCACCTTGAGCGGAGCCTTGTTGTCTTCGGAGAGCCCCAGGGTGATGACGTCGACTTCCTCCTCCTCGGCGACCTGGGAGATGACCTGGGGGGCCTTGCCGATACGCAACAGGGTGCGCACGTTGATCTCGGCGCCCTTGACGTCGTAGAGCGACAGGGCCCAGTCGCCGTCCTGCCAGCGGCTCTCATCCTCGATGACGTGGAGAACCAGCAGCTCGGCGCCGAGCTCCTCGGCGACGTGAATGATGTAGGCGCCCTTGTGGCGGGCCGGCACGCTGCCGGCCGTGGTGGCCAGGACCCGCAGGCGCCGTCCGCCCTTGCGCCCGAAGATTCCTAAAAGACCCTTCTTCACCGCGGTCGTCCCCCTTGTGGATGCCCGGAGAAAAGCGGTTGTGTGTATACAGCGGGTGGTCGATGGATTCCTAGTATAGCAATCCCCGGGGTCGATAGACAACCCCGGGATGCGGCGCCTTGACACTCCCCCCGCCGCGGGTTAATCTTAAGCTACTCAAAACGATAAAGGGGGCGTCTCCCAGCCGACGTCCGGGACCGTCCGGAGAAGCACCTGGTCGACTCAGCACGCGACCACATACCGACCCGGGAGATCGTCGGGTGATTGTTGCGTGAGCGCGATAAGACGTGCTCCGACACTCACATTCCACTCCAGAATTCGATCCCGCCTTATCGTTTAACCCACACCGGAGTGCCGGATGCCCACCTGGCTGATCCGTCTGCTGGCCCTGGCCGTCGCCGTCCTGGCGGCCGTGGGCGCCCTGCTGGGCCTGGTGCCCTTCACCGAGACCACGGGGCTGATCCTGCTCTTCGTCGCCCTGGGCGGCGGGGTTACGCTGGTCCTGCTCGGCCGGCGCAAGTCAATGGAGCAATGGCCCCGGGCGGCGCGGTTCTTCTCCTGGTGGGCCCTGGGGCTCTCCGTTATCGCCATCGTCACCGTCCTGGTCATCTCCGGCTCCCTGAGCTCGTGCAGCCGGGAGATCGAACGCACCGCCGAAAGCTATCAGAGCGGCGCGGACACCCTGGAGGACTCATCGAATTGAAAGGCGAAACGACAACGCGGCGCGGCGGCGCCCCGGCTTTGGCCTCCCTGGCCCTGTTGATCACCGCGCTGATCGCCGCGGCCAACTACTTCGCCTACATCTTCTTCCAGCTCTACCTGGACCCCTGGTTCTGGCCGACACTGTCCGGTCTGGTGACCGCGGCGGTGCTGACGGTGCTCTTCGTCCGGACCTCCCGGGAGGAGCTCGGAGCCGGCGCGGCGCTCAAGGCCCTCGTCTTCACCGGCCCCCTGGACAGCGGCCTGCCTTCACTGGTCTGGGTCTTCTGGGGGTCGACAGTCCTGATCTCCTTCCGCCCCGAGCTGCCCTACCTGGTCTGGCCGGCGGCCGCACTGGCCCTGGCTCTGACGGCCCTGGTAATCACCCTCGTCCGGCGCGGAAGCGGACGGCGCTACGGCCTGGCCCTGCCCCTGGTCACGACCATCCTGGCCGGGCTGCTGCTCGGCGGCAAGCTCTACCTGGACCACGCCGCTCGGCGCATCGACGCCGCCGCCCACGAGCAGCTCGAGTCGGAGATCGAGCTGATGCTCGAGGAGGCCGAAAAGGCCGAAGAGGCCGGTGCGGAGTGAGCCCGAAGCGCTGATCTCGTCGGGTTGGCACGCTTCTTGCATCAGCTTAGGCATCATGTAACCTGATCGGTCCAAATCAAGGCCGATATTGAAAGGTTGACCGAGCAGGCAAGGGCTGTTTGGGTGCGTCCGGCATTGACCTCGATACTATCATGCGCAGTCT
>WJMB01000195.1 GCA_014728185.1 Candidatus Coatesiibacteriota bacterium | reverse complement strand
TGATCCGGGAGTATCCGTTACCTCAGCTCAGTCCCGTTCGGCGTAGTATTCCTCGGCCAGGATGCCCATCAGGTGCTCGTCGTGCCAGGCCCCGGCGTACCAGTGGGCCTTGCGCAGCTTACCCTCGTCGACGAAGCCGCAACGGCGGTAGACCTCGCCGGCCCCGGCGTTGTGAGCGTAGTAGCGCAGCCAGACCCGGTGCAGGTTGAGCACGTCGAACGCGTAGGCCAGGGTCAGCCGAAGGGCCTCGCCGCCGTAGCCCCGGCCCCTGGCGTCGGGCGGGCCGATGAAGATGCCGAACTCGGCGTGGCGGTCGATCTCGTTGACGCGGTGCAGGCCGGTGTTGCCAATGAGCTCGTCACCATCGCGCAGGCGCACCCCGAAGACCACATCGCCGGTGGAACCCAGCTTGCTGATCCAGTCCCGCTCGGCCATGATGGTCAGCGGCCGCTGGAGCATCAGGTTCTCGCGCACGCCGGGGGCGTTGAGCCACTCGACGTAGCGCCGGGCGTCTTCCTCCTCCACGGGGGCGAGGTAGACGTGTTCGCCCTCGAGAAAGCGGGCCGGTTCTCCATCCATCAGGTCTCCTCTCCGCGACGGGCCGAGGCGATGGCGGCGGCCAGGTGCTCCAGGGTGTCCTCGGGGCCGGCGGACCAGGCGCCGCGGGCGGCGGCGGCATATTCCCCGGCGCTTCCGTGGAGCCAGGCGGCGGCCACAGCGGCAGAGAAGGGTTCCACACCACGGGCCAGCAGTGCGCCGATCAGACCTGCCAGCACATCGCCGGAGCCGCCCACGGCCAAAGACCAGCCGCCGGTGGTGTTGAAGCAGGCCGAGCCGCCGGGAGCGGCGATGATGCTGCGGTACCCCTTGAGCAGGCAGACGGCGCCGGAGCGTTGGGCTAGTTTTCTGGCATAACCAAGTCGATCCTCGTTGATTGAGGACGCCGCCACCCCGAGCAACCGCGCCGCTTCGCCGGGGTGGGGGGTGATGATCCGGGGCATCTCGAGCCCCGCCAGCAGCTCGAGGTCGACGTTGTTGAGCCCGTCGGCGTCGATGACCGCCGGAACCTCGAGGTGGGGCAGAACGGCTCGCAGCGCCTTGCCGACGTTGACGTCGTCACCCAGGCCCGGTCCGATGACGGCGGCGTCGGCGGCGTTGAGGGCCGCCAGAGCCGTCTCCGAGCCGAAAGGCGAGATGCGGCCGCCCTCGTCGGGGAGCTCCCGGGAGATCAGGCCGAAGCGCCCGGGCTTGACCAGCAGCAGCGCCGCCGTGGTGGTGCAGAGCTCGACCAGGCCGGCGCCGCCCCGGGCGGCCCCCAGGCCGGTCAGGCCCGCCGCCCCGGAGTAGTCGCGGCTGCCCGCCAGCACGGCCACCCGACCGCGGCCGCCCTTGTGGGTGTCCACGGGGGGGGGAGTGAAAAAGGCCGCCGCGTCGGCGGCTTCACTCAGGAACAGGTCCAGTCCGGCGAAGCTCTCGGGGAGCATGCCGATGGCTGCCGTGACCACCTCGCCGCAGAGGCGGTAGCCCGGCGGCAGGAAGAGGCCCACCTTGGGGGCGGCGAAGGTGACCGTCAGGTCGGCTTCGACGGCGAGTACGGCGCCTCCGTCGGCGTCCAATCCCGAGGGCAGATCGACGGCGACTACGCTGGCGCCCGAGCGACCGGCGCTGTTGATCAGCTCGATGACCGGCCCGAAGAGCCCCCGGGGCGGGCCGCCGACCCCGACGCCGAGCAGGGCGTCGACAACGACGACGGCCCGTTCCAGGGCGCTTTCGAGTTCGAGCAGATCCGCCTCGTCCTCGATGACGAAGGCTCCCCGCCCGCCGGCGCTCCAGACCCGCCAGTTGAGGGCGGCGTCACCCGTGAGCTCAGCGGGGTCTCCAAGTTTAAACAGCAGCGGCTCGACACCGGCGCCGAGCAGGTGGCGGGCGCAGACCAGGCCGTCACCGCCGTTGTTGCCCTTGCCGATGAGGATGACGACCTCTCCGCCACCTAGATCGTCAAAACGCTGGAGTATCTCGGCGGCCACGGCCCGACCGGCGTTCTCCATCAGCGACGCCCCGGGCAGGCCGTCGTCTTCGATCGTGCGGCGGTCCAGTTCGCGGATCTGTTCGGTCGTGCAGAGCGGTCGCATCATCGTCTCCGGAAGGTGGTCTCGTAAAGGATTGCCCGCAAGCCCGTTTTGTCGCAACTCAACGCAGCCCGCACCAGGCTGAAACAAGCCGGATGTCTGTTAGGATGATACCCCAACGGCGGCAAAGAAGCCAATCAGGGATCAGTGAAGCGGTTTCGTTCTCAACAACCTCTTCCCGCCGGAGAGGAGCATCGCAAAAAACCGGCAGCCTTGGCTGCCGCGAGACACTGTGGGGTGTTGGTCTTTTATCTCCGCTTCGTCAGGAGCGTCAACGCGGGCAATCCCAGTTGTCGCAAGGCTCAGCGAAACCCAGCTCCGATATGGGCCGCGAAGCCGGATCCAAGAAAACGGCCTTTTCCTGAGCCGGGCTGGCTTTAATAGGGAAGGGATCGTATACCCTGACCGGACCTGATCGTGATTGTATCCTGTTGATAATAGAGGTGATGATCATCAGTAATCCGTCACAAGACGGGCTATCAAAATGTGGCGGGCAATACGGGTCTGTTCTTTAGCTGACCCAGATAACAGCACGCTTGTAGATACCCTTGCAGCAAGTTGCCGCCAGCTCCCAAGTGCCTTAATAACAAGCAGTAAGGGCTTACAAGATGAGAGACTGATTAAATAAGGAGTATGCCCGGGTGGGCAGCTACGGCTTGGCAGGCCGCTGCCGATCAGCCTGATTTGGTCCGATCAGGTTACATGATGCCTTTCGTGAATACTCTTGGGATAGAGCAATAGGATATTGATACTGTCAACGGCCGATGGATCAGTTGTTTAGACTGCTTGTTTGTTGTGGGTTTGGGGGTTGATGCCTTATGAGGTTTTACGATGCACCGGCTTCGATGCACCGGCTTCGATGCACCGGCTTCTAAGATGTGTATTGAGGGCGTTCCGCTATTCTTGTGATGCTGTTCCGACTGAAGGCGTTGTCTCAAGTGCTCTCCAGATGATCCTGTTTGGTCGCTGGTGCGCCTGATAGTCGCCTTTGTGGACGTACGTCACTCGATGCGGGTCCAAATGGTGCGGAAGCGGCGGCGGCGCGGGCCGCCTATCCCGCCTCTCAAGAGCGTCAGCGAGGCGTAGCCCTTCAGCACCGCGCCGAGGTCGGTGTCGGCGTTGCCCTCGTCGGGGGAGGCTTCGTCGCTGAGCTCGACGGCGTATTCCGCCCCGTTGGTCTGGCGGTAGCGCACGCCGTAGCGCAGGCGG
>WJMB01000194.1 GCA_014728185.1 Candidatus Coatesiibacteriota bacterium | reverse complement strand
GCCGACCTGGTGACTGGCCAGGGCCACCGAGCCCAGGCTGGTGATCAGGAAGACGGTGATCAGGTGGCCGAAGCGGAAGACGCCCTGCTCGACCATCGCCGGGGCGCCGACGTGGAAGATGCGTTTGATGGTCTTCCAGACCGGCTTGCGCGCCTCGGCGAAGAGCAGCTTGATCTTGGTCCTGCCGCTGAAGAGAATGAACTGGGCCAGCAGCGCCGAAAGGCCCAGCGAGATGGCGCTGGCCAGGGCGGCGCCGCGGATGCCCAGGGCGGGGAAGGGTCCGGGGCCGAAGATCAGCAGGTAGTTGAGGGTGATGTTGAGCAGGTTGGTCGAGCCGGTGACGATCAGCGGGCGGATATTGTCGCCCAGGCCGCGCATGATCGAGTTGCCGACCATGGTCAGCACCCAGGCGACCCCGGCGTAGGCGACCACGGAGATATATGTCCGGGCGCCTTCGAGCAGCACGGGGTCGTCTGTGTAGAGCTTGAGCAGCAGGGGCAGCAGCAGGACGCCGACGACGGTTAGCACCAGGCCGAGGACCAAGCCGAGCCAGACCGATTGGCCGGCCACGCGGCGGGCGTCATCGAAGCTGCGGGCGCCCCAGAGGCGGGCGATGACCGCCGTCGAGCCGACGCTGAAGCTGGAGGCCAGGAAGAAGACGGGCCAGACCAGACCGCCGGCCAGGCCGACGGTGGCCAGACCCTTCTCGCCCAGGGCCTGGCCGATCATGATCGAGTCGACGACTCCCACCAGGGTCCGCAGCAGCATCTCGCCGACGGCGGGCAGGGCCAGGCGCAGGATATTCTTGTTGAGGTGGGCCTCGTCGAGGATCAGCTCGCTGGAGCCCAGGGTGCGGGGCCTTCTCGCTCGCTGGGGCTTGTCGGACACCGCGACGCTCCCTTTAGGTGGGCCAGGGGCGCATTATAGCAGCGAACTTGCGGGGGGTAAACTACAGAGTGCGGCAGAGCAGCCGGGCGGGTCCGGCGGTGGGGCGGCCGGGTGGGGGGGCGAGGAGCTCGAGGGCTCGGGCCTCGACGATTCGTCCGACGGCCTCGTCCGGGCAGTCGACCAGTTCGCAACGCAGGTATTCGCCGCTGACGCCGACGCGCCGTCCCCGGGCGTTCGGTGGCCGCCGCTCGACCAGCACGTAAAGGGTGCGTCCGAGGGAGGTTGAGCCGAAGGCGCGGGCGCGCTCGGTGGAGAGGCGTCGCAGCTCCCGGGAGCGGCGGGACTTGACCTCGTCTGTCACCTGGTCCGGATAGTCGGCGGCCGGGGTGCCGGCGCGGGGGGAGTAGGCGAAGACGTGAAGATAGCCGGCTCCGCTCAGCTCGACGGCGCGGATCGTGGCGGCGAAGTCGTCGTCGCTTTCGCCGGGGAAGCCGACCAGAACGTCGAGGCCCAGTCCCAGACCGGGGATGAGTTCCCGGGCGCGGGTGATGCGCCCGAGGGCTTCGGACGCCGTGTAGCTCCGGTTCATTCTTCTCAGCACGGAATCGGAGCCCGATTGCAGGGGCACGTGGAGATGGGGCGCCAGGCGTCCCCGGGAGGCGGCGATGAGTTCCAGCAGCCCATCGTCGAGCTCCAGGGGCTCGATGGAGGACAGGCGCAGGCGATCCAGACCCTCGACGGCGAGCAACTCGGTCAACAGCGACGCCAGGCCGTCGCCCCTCTCCCGACCCCAGGCGCCCAGGTGGATGCCGGTCAGCACCACCTCGCGATGGCCCGCCGCCGTCAGGGCCGTCAGGCTGCGCTTGGCGTCCTCGGCGGGGCGGCTGCGCGCCGAACCCCGGGCCAGGCGGACCTTGCAGTAGCTGCAGGCGCCGTCGCAGCCGTCCTGAACCGAGAGAAAGGCCCGGGTGTGCCCGGCGAAGGATGAGTGGTAGGTTGGCCAGTTGGATCGCGCTCGGTCCGCCGAACCCAGACCCAGCAATGCCAATACATTCGGGGCGGGGCCGGGGAGGACGTCGGTGACGCCCTTGACGGCGGCCAACTCGTCGGGGTCGGTGACAGCAAGGCAGCCGCAGGCGACGACGCGGGCGCCGGGTGGCGCAATGCGGGCGGCCCGGCGCAGCAGGTTGCGCGAGCGATAGTCGGCCCGGGAGGTCACCGTGCAGGTGTAGACGAGATAGACCTCCGCCGGTTCACCGAAGTCGACGCTTCGGTAACCGGCGGAAAGAAAGCGTTGGCGGGCCGCCTCGGCCTCGCAGGTGTTCTGCTTGCAGCCCAGGGAGGCCACGGCGACGCGGGGGCGGGATTGCTCAGGCTCAGAGTTCAACACCGGAGAGGATCTGGTTGCGCTCCCGGGCAGCCCGGGCGAAGCTCTTCATTGCCGTGTCGAATTCGAGCAGCGCCGCCTTGACGGCCTCGGGTTCCGTGGATATCTCGGCCAGCTTGCGGCCCTGGGTCTCCATCTCGGCGACGTGCTCGACCAGAGTGGCGTCAAACTCGTAGAGCCGGTCGAGGATCATCCCGTCGACCTTGAGCGGATCGGTCTTGCCCGAGTAGCCGTAATCGGCGTGACGGAACGCGTCGGTGAGCGTTTCCAGGCGGTTCTCCACGGCGTCGACGGCCTTAAGCTGCGAAAGGCGGCCGTCGTTGGTCAGCCGGATCACCAGCTCGCGCAACACGCCGCGCAGCTCATCCAGGCGGCCGACCAGGTGTTCGCGCAACAGGCGGTCGGCCTCGCGGCGGGTCTTGAGCTCTTTGTAGCCCTCGTACCCCGGCACCAGCCGGGCCAGTTTATTCTCCAGACTGGAACGGTCGTCGGCGATCCGATCGCGGAGATCGTCCATTGTTTCTCCCTCGTCTGCTTGTCGGTTGCGGCGCTGATGCTCCCGCCGATTCCGAATCGCGTTGTCTCGCCTCGGGAACACCCCGGCGACGGGGACTATTATAATACCCTACGCCGCGCGCCGCCAGGGGTTATTCTGAGCTTCGCCCCCACTAGGTATTAGCCGCAGCCATGCGGACGCCCCCCCTCCTCCCTACCAAACGTGGGGAGACCTCGGTAAAAACTCCGGCGGCGCCCCGCGTTGGCGACCGGCGTTGGCACGTTTCTTGCAGCAGAGCGGGGCGGCCTCCCCAGCGATACCGCGTCGGATTCCGCAAGAAACGTGCCAACGCCTTCCTTAGCGGAAGGCGTAGTGGTCGCGGCGGCCGGGCGGTTGTTTTTACCGAGGTCTCCCCGTTTGTCGGTGGGGATTCACTCGGTGCGCTTGATCTCCTTGGTAGCCATCTTGCGCACCTGGCGGAAGGCCTGGACCTCGATCTGGCGGATACGCTCCCGGGAGAGGTTGAAGACCTTGCCGATCTCGCGCAGGGTCATCGGTTCGCAGCCGATGCCGTAGTGCATGCTGACGATGCGCGCCTGGCGCTCGGGCAGTTGGCTGAGGTAGTTCTCGACCTGGGCGATTCGGTCGGATTCGAGCAGGTCGTCCTCGGGGTTGGGGCTTTCGGCGTCGGCGATGAGGTCGAGCATCTCGGTACCGTCGTCCGGGGTCAAGGGTCGGTTGAGGGAGAGTTCGCCCGAGGCGAGCTTGCGCAGCCGCTCGACCTTGTGCGGCGGCAGACCGAGTTCGCCGGAGAGGTCGTTGTCGTTGGGCTCGCGGCCCTCGCGGGAGCGGAAGAGCTCACGCACCCGCTTGAGCCGGTAGAGGTCGCAGTAGACGTAGAAGGGCAACCGGATGGTGCGTGAATCGTTGGCCAGCACCCGGCTGATCGACTGGCGGATCCACCACACGGCGTAGGAGATCAGCCTGTTGCCCCGCTCGGGTTCGAAATGGCGCGCGGCGATAATCAGGCCCTCGTTGCCGGCGCTGATCAGGTCTATCAGGGGCAGTCCCTGGTTGATATAGCGGTAGGCGATCTTTACGACGAAGCGCAGGTTGGCCTCGACCAGGCGCTTGGTGGCCTCCTCGTCGCCGGCCTTGGCGCGGCGGGCGAGCTCGAGCTCCTCCTGCCGGGAAAGCATGGGCAGGCGGTTGATCTCGCGGAAGTAGGCCTCGAGGGCCGGGTCCTGGCGGCCGGTTTTCATCGTTTCACGGGGAATCTGTTAGTGGAAGGGAAGGGCATTATAGGCTTGAAAGGGTATACATATCCGCATGGCGGAGAGGCTAGCTTAGGTTTACCTAACGGCAGGTACCGCGGCACAACTGACTTGAATTCGGCGACATGGAGCGTGTTCGGACCAAACCAAATTGAGAAAGAGCGGTTCAGCGCGCCGTTGCTCGCCGGGTGAAAGTGGAGCGCTGTCGGTCCTGTTCAGTCGTTCTCACGGCGTTTACGCATGATATGCTGACAGAAGTTCGTTTCCGAGCTTGATGACGCCGGGCGGTAACTGTCGTTCTCGAGCAGACGCTGTTTAAGGTGCCCATTCTTCGTGGAAATCCTCATCAGTCCAGTTTGATTGGCCGATTCATTCAACAAACAGTTTAGTCCGTCGTCGGTGAGGCTTCAATGGCGGCGGACACAATCGGGGGAATCAGTCATTAAAGGCGCGCAGGCGGAAGCTCGCGCCGAGGTCCTCGGCCAGGCGGCGGATGGCCTCGGCCTCGAGACCGGGCTGCTCGACGGCGGTGCAGGTTACGGGCAGGCCGCTGTCGATGGCGGCCCGGACCAGCTCTTTGACGGCCTCGAAGGCGGCGGCGCCGCGGGAGGGCCGGCAGAGACGCACGTAGCTTTCGGCGTCGGCGGCGTTAAGGCTGACGTTGAGGTGGTCGATCACGGGGCGCAGTCGCGCGATGAGCTCGCTCGCGTCGAGCCCCAACTCGAGCTGGGCCGTTCCGTTTGTATCGATACGCAGTCGGGCGCCGCGTCGTTTCAGTTCGCTCGCCGTCTTCAGCACCACCTCAAGGCGCAGCAGGGGCTCGCCGTAGCCGCAGAAGACCACCTCGCGGAAGCGCTCGGGGCCGCCGGCTTCGTCGACGCACTCGAGGAGCTCGGAGGATTCGGGCTCGCGGCCCAGCCAGAGACGGTGGCCGGCCAGGCCCAGCTTACGGCGGCGGACGCAGAATCCGCAGTCGTTGTTACAGCGGTTGGTGGCGTTCAGGTAGAGGTTGGAACCCAACTGGTAGCAGAAGTCGCCGGGGTCGTTGGCCGGATCGGGCAGGCGGAAGAGCCGCCGGGCGTTGCCCGTGGTGATCCGGGCGGCTTCGCCGTAGTCGACCCCGTGGAGTTCGGCCAGTTTGGCCAGGGTCAGGGTGACCAGGGCGGGCTCGTTGCGCTTGCCTCGACGTGGGTGCGGCGCCAGGTAGGGGGCGTCGGTCTCGACGACGAGATGCTCCAGGGGCAGTCGTCCGACGAGGGCCTGGAAGTCCCGGGCGTTCTTGAAGGTGACCACGCCGCCGATGCTGACCAGGTAGCCCAACTCGATCGCCCGTCGGGCGTGGCGCTCCGCGCCGGAGAAGCAGTGCAGGACCCCCAGGGGTGGTTGGCGCAACAGGGGGAACCCGGCGGCCTCCTCAAGGACGTCCAGGGTGTCGTCGTGGGCCTCGCGGCTGTGGACGACCACGGGCAGGCCCAGTAGCCGGGCGCGGCGGAGCTGGTCGAGGAAGACCCGCCGCTGGACCTCGGCCGGGCTGCGCTGGTGGTGGTAGTCCAGGCCTATTTCACCCCAGGCGACGACACCGGGTCGGCGGGTCAGCTCCTCGAGGGCCTCGGCGTAATCGGCGTCGTATTCGCTTGCGTCGTGAGGCATCAGACCGACGGCGGCCGAGACCACGGCCGGATACTCCTCGGCCAGGGCGGCGGCCTCACGGCTGGTGCTCAGGTCGATACCGATGCTGACCACCCGCTCGACGCCCACGGCGCGCATCCTCGCCAGAACGGGCTCGACGCGCCCGTTGTAGCGGGCGTCGTCCAGGTGGGCGTGGGTGTCGATCACGGCGGGGGGGCGCTCGATCATCCTATTCCTCTGAGTTGATACGTGGGTTCGTAACGTGACGATGATAACATTCCCGGCGCCTCCCGGGCCAGGCGGGCCCTCAGAGATACCGTCGACCAACCGGCGGAGACCTTTGCCCACCCCCTCCCGAGCGTCGCCGCCCGCCGGCCGGCGTTGGTCGAGTGGTTCTCCGGAAGAGAAGGGCAAAGGTCTCCGCGGCCGGTGGGAGTTGGTCGGGAATTGAAAAACCGGGGACCTGGGTCCCCGGTTTGTAGTTTTAAGCGGAGTGGCTCTAGCCGCCGATGATGTCCTGGAAGAGTTGGTCGAAGCGGCCGTAGAGGCTGTGTCCCGGCGGCGCCCAACTGAAGTAGATGTTGACGATCTCGAGGGCCTTGTCGTTTTGTCCCATCGCCTGGGCCAGGGCGGCGGCGTTGTAGAGGGCGCCGACGTGGCGTTCGTTGATGGTGACGGCGCGCTCGAAGTACTCCAGGGCCTTGTCGTTGTCGACGTTCCACAGCGAGCGGCCGATCTGGAAGTAGGCTTCGTCGCAGATGTCGGTGATCTCGAGGATCTGCTCCCAAGCCGCCAGGGACTCGTCGGGCCGCTCGAGACGCTTGAGGGTGGTGGCGATGCTGATCCAGCCGTCGATGTAGCCGGGGTCGATCTCGACGCTCTTCTCGTAGTTCTCGAGGGCCTTCTCGTAGTATTCGAGGGCCAGGGCGGGATCGGTCTTGTACTTGATCAGCGAGGGGTCTCCCAGCTCCCAGTCCTCGTCGGGCGGGTTCTCGAGGTACTCGATGTTCTTGAGGATAGTCGAGGCGGCGTTGAAGTAGGCGTTGCCGCGACGCAGCCAGGCGAGCTGGTTGTTGGCGCCGGACTCGGACTCCACGGCCCGGGTGAGGATGTCGAAGGCCCGTTGGTACTCCTGCTCGAAATACAGGACCTTGCCGAACTCGACCAGGGTGATGAAGTAGTCGGGGTCGATCTCGAGGGCGCGCTCGAAGAAGGCGATCATCTTGCCGGAGTGGCCGCCGGTGATGGCCTCGGCCATCCAGCGGTAGGCTTCGAGGTTGTCGGTGAGCGGCTCGGCCCAGTATTCTTCGGTTCCGGGGCGCTGATAGAGGCCGAACTCGTCCATGATGGTCTGTGAGACCTCGCGGGCCAGGGCGGGCAGCTCGTCGTAGAGGCCTTCGAAGTCGAAGGAGGCCACGACGTCGTAGGGCGGGTCGGCCCGGCGGACCTCGATCTTCAGGGTGACGGATTCGGGAGCCGGTTTATCGAAGGAGCCCACGATCATGTAGTCGGCGTTGAAGACGGTGTTGAGTCCCTCGGCGGCGCTGACGTTGACCGAGACGTTTTCGAGCTTGGCCTCTTGGATGGCGTTGTAGCGGTCGGTGTCGTAGATGGCCTGATAGAGCTGCTGGTAGGTATAAAGCAGCTCGGAGCGCTCGATGACCCAGACGTTGGAGCACTGCATCAGGTCGTAGTTGACGCTCAGGGCGATGGCGGCGCCGATCCAGTCCACACGGCGCTTGACGGGGAGGTCCTCGACGGGGTCGACGTACTCCTCGTCGCGGTAGGGGAAGTCGCTGGAGAGGTCGAAGACGAGCCATTTGGTCATCCGGCCCTCATCCAGAGGTTCTGAGGTGGCGGAAACGGCGGTCTCGCCGGTCTCGGCGGTGGTCTCTTCGACCTGGGCCGCGACGGTGAGGGCCAGAAGCGTCATTAGGGTGATCGC
The DNA here is from genome assembly GCA_014728185.1 of Candidatus Coatesiibacteriota bacterium. GTDB lineage: Bacteria > RBG-13-66-14 > RBG-13-66-14 > RBG-13-66-14 > RBG-13-66-14 > WJMB01. The sequence continues at coordinate 1,823 of WJMB01000194.1, read as the reverse complement.
AATCCGCTTAATCATGAGAACTCCTTGGCTGGCGGACCGATATGGTCGTTGGGCGATCGATCCGACGCTCGGTACCCCCGGTGGTTGCGGTTTGGGGGATTGGAGGGATACGTCCTGGAGAGGGGATGAGTTCCGAAACGTATTCCTCGATACATGAACGCGAGACGAACGCCCGCCAGTCGGGTTGCGGGTTTTGCCTGTTTTGAAGGTCGAGCCGCCCGGTGAGCGGCCCACACTAGTAATCAGCGGCGATGATACGGGGGGGCGGTCGTCTATGTCAAGGGGCGCGGCGGGGTTATTCGCGAGGGTCCAGGTGGGATCGCCCGGCTCGGGGTCCGGGTCGCGGCGCGTCAGGGGGTCTCTGAAGCGCCGTTTTCTATGGGGGCCGGTGGTAGAGAGGCTAATAGATCATCGATCTCATTAACCGTCGTGGAGTCCCCGGCCGCCTGGGCGGCCTCGCGGGCGCGCTCCCAGGCTTGGCGGGCCTTGTCGCGCTCATCGCCGGCGGCCTGGGGGTTTTCGGCGGCCAATGTCTCGGCGAAGGCTCGGAAAACCAGGCCGGTGCGGATGCGGATCTCGACGCGCTGATGCTCCGGGGCGTTCTGGATGGCCTCGGCCAGGTTGACGATGGCCTGATTACGCCTTTCCCGCAGTTGCTCGGTGGTGAAGGAGTCCGAGCGTGTGTCGAGGAGGAAGGCCTCGCTGGCGGCCAACAGCAGGGGCAGGCGGGCCGGATCGCCCAACTCGCCGCCGACCTCGACGGCGCGCCAGATCCACTCGGCGTTCTCATGGCGGCGGCCCAGCTCGAGCAGCAGCAGGGCGGCCTCCAGGCTGGCGCCGGGGTCGGCCTTCTCGATGAGCTCGCTCAACCGTTGCGCGGCCTCTTCGTCTTCGCCCTCGGCCAGAATCAGACGCACGGAGTTGAGCTGGTGGGCGTGGATTAAGGGACTGTTGTCCGGATCGGCCCGCAGGGCGAGTTCGTAGAGTTCATCGGCTGTTTGATGATGCTCGAGTTTGGTCAGGGCGTAGGCGGCTTCTCCGGCCAGGCCGGCGACGCGTTCGGGATTCTCGCCCTGTTCCAGGGCGTCCTCCAGGTAGTCGTAGCCACGTTCGATATCGGCCAGCTCGCCCAGGGCCAGCTCGGCGGCGGCCAGGTTGGGCGCGGGGTTGTCGCCGACGAAGAGACTCTCGATCCGTTCATCGACGGCGCTGATGGTGGAGGGATCCGGTTCCAGTCCGCTGATCAGCGCTTCGGCGATGCGGCCCTGGGAAGCGGTCTTGAGGGTTTGGAGCTGGTTGGCGGCGTAGCGGTGGAGCTCTCCGCCGGGTTCGGCCAGTTCAAGGGCGCGCTCCAGCCAGGCCGTCGCGGCGGTGTAGGCGGCGTCGGCCCGGGCCAGGTCGGCCAGCTTGACCGCGGCGTAGGATCGGCTGAGCTCCTCGCTGGGAGCGTCGTCGGGCAGGGGGGCCTCGAGGGCCTCGCGCCAGAGCTCCCCCGCCGCTCCGTTGAGTCCGAAGCGGGCCAGGGTATCGGCCAGATCGGCCAGCAGGCGTTCCCGGGGCAGCTCGGGGGCGCCGTACTCGAAGAGCGGTCCTAGCTCCTCGTAGGCCGACAGGTAGTCGTAGATCAATTGGGGGACACCCGCTTCGTCGTCGGTGAAGATGTAGCCGGCGGCGGCTTCGCGGTAATCGACCAGGCAGTTCCAGGCGGCGATGCGCCGCTCACCGGGGTCGATGCTTGTGCGGCCGACCTCGCCGAAGAGGGCGGCCGATTCGGCCAAACGGCCCAGATCGTGCAGGCAGAGAGCCCGAGCCAGGGTGACCTG
>WJMB01000193.1 GCA_014728185.1 Candidatus Coatesiibacteriota bacterium | reverse complement strand
CGTTCCTTCTGCACAATGCACGGGAGGACTCCGCAAGAAATGTGCCAAAGCCGCGCCCCGGATTCGCAACGTTAGCCTAGCGCGGCGCAGGTCGCGCCGCGGTTCCCGCGTCCGGTGACAGCGCGGCGCGGTTGGGCTATAATCGCTGGATGAAGGAAAAACCGAACATGAGATCCAACGGAGGGACGAGGTGCGGTTAGAGCTGTTGCAGATCACTCCACGGGCCGAGGCGCTGATCGAGGAGGCGGGCCGGACCTGCTATCTATCCTTCGATCGTGCGGGGATGGACTCGGCGGCCCGTTTCTGCCGGATGCTTATCCGCAGCGGTCATGAGTCGGTCTTCGAGCACGCCCAGGCGAGCTTCCGCGTCAGCGGCGGATCCCGAGCCTTCACGCACCAGCTCGTGCGTCACCGTCTCTGCTCGTTCAGCCAGCAGTCCCAGCGCTATGTGGACGAGCGCGGCTTCGCCGCCGTGGTGCCGCCGAGTATTGAAGCGAACGCCGAGGCCGGACGGATCTTCACCGAGCATATACACGACTGCGAGCGCCGCTACCGGGAGCTGCGCGAGCTGGGCATCCCCAAGGAGGACGCCCGCTTCGTGCTGCCCAACGCCGCCCGGAGCGAGATCGTGGTCAGCGCCAACCTGCGTCAGTGGCGCCTGGTGCTGGCCCTGCGCGGCCATCCGACGGCCCAGTGGGAGATCCGCCGCTTCGCCGTCGAGGTCTACCGGCTGTTGGTTGAGCATGTTCCCGACGTGCTGGCAGATTTCAGGATAAACGCCGCCGGTGACGGGCTGGAGCGCGTCGAGCTCAAGGGGAAGCGGTGAGGCCGCCGACCGAAGTCGAGGTGCTGATCGTCGGCGCCGGGCCGGGCGGCTCAATGACGGCCCTGCGTCTGGCCGAGGCCGGCCGCGAGGTGCTGCTCGTCGAGAAGCGGCCCGAGATAGGCAATCCCGTCCGCTGCGCCGAGGCCCTCGAGACCGAGGTCTTGCACCGGGTCATCGGCGAACTCGATCCGTCCTGGATCGCCTCGCCGGTCTACGGAGCCCGGGGATTGGCCCCCGACGGTCGCGAGGTGCGCTACATCGCCGATGAGCCCGTCGGAATGGTACTCAACCGTCGGCTCTTCGACCGCGGATTGGCCGCCCGGGCGGCGGCCGCTGGAGCGGCGGTGCTCACCCGTGTCCGGGCCTTCGCGCCTCGACGTGAGGGGAACGGCTGGCGGGTGTGCCTACGTTACGACGGGGAGAGCGTGGAGCTGCGTTGCCGGTTGCTGCTGGCCGCCGACGGCGTCGAGGGAGGACTGTCACGCGCCCTGGGACTGGTCAAGCCCTGGCCGAAGGCCGAGCTGCACAGTTGCGCCCAGGCCCGGGTTGTCGGCTTGGAACCCGAGGAGAAACCGCTGATCGACTTCCACCTGGGCTCCGAGGCCGCCCCGGGCGGCTATGGATGGCGCTTCCCCACCGGCGGCGACCGCGCCAACGTCGGCCTCTGCGTCCACCCTCCCGAGGTCGGCCGTGGCGCCGCTCGTGAACTGCTGGCCCGGCTGCTGGAGCGCCGCTTCCCCGAGGCGCGGGCCGTCGAGCTTGCCGCCGGAAGCATCCCGGCCCTCAAGCGGCCCCGACGTATAGTCGACGACGGCCTGCTGGTCGTCGGCGACGCCGCCGGTCACAGTGAGCCCCTCTCCGGCGGCGGGATAGCCAACGCTCTGCAGGGAGCCGAGCTTGCGGCGCGGATCGCCGCCGAGGCCCTCGAGTCCGGAGATTTGAGCCGCCGTGGTCTGGAGGCCTACGAGCGGGAGTGGAGCGCCGGGGTGGGACGCAGCCTGCGCCGCTACGCCAAGCTGCGCCGTTTCTACCTGAGCCTGGGGGACCGGGATTTCAACGACGCCCTGCGTTTGCTCGACGAGCAACTCGAGCGCTGGCGCGCTGGGAAGAAGGGCACAGTGCTCTCGCTGTTGACGGCGGTGATGAAGGGTTCGCCCCGCTTGCTGCTCAAGGCGCGCCATCTGCTCTAGTCCGCGTTGACAGCCCCGGGCGGGTGCGTTAGAATCCAACACTCTTTCCCCCGTAGGGTGGAAGCGGATCAGTAGTGCCATCAAGTTGACCGCAGTCTAGCTGAAGTAGCCACCGTGCTGCCAGGCGCGGCAGGCTCTATGATCGTTCACTGGATCGACAACCTGGATCGGTATGAAACGCAAGCTCTTACTGCTCTCGTTGCTTCTGGTCGCCGCCGCCGGCGCCGACGTCTTCCGACTCGGCCCGGGCGATGTTTTCGATCTCTCGGTCTACGGCGAACTTGTCAACGAAGACCGCGGCCCCAGTTTCTCCGGGCGCTACCACGTGGATCCCGACGGCAACATCCAGGTCCACTTTATGGGCACCCTGCGGGTGGAGGGACTGACGCTGGAGGAGACCCGCCGGTTGATCAACGACAGCCTCAGCAGTTACTTGATCAACCCCGACGTCACTGTTTCACTGGTCAACGCCAGTTCACGCTACGTTTACGTACTGGGGCACATCGCCCGGCAACAGCGCTTGAGCATCGGCACCCGCGACACCGTTCTCGACGTTATCGCCCGTTGCGGCGGAGAGCTTTATGACGCCCGACTCGACGGCATCAAGGTCATCCGCGGCGGACTGTCCAATCCCGAGGTGATCACGGTCGATCTCCTGGCCACTATCCAGGAGGGCGACTTCACCGAGAACATCAGTGTCCAGCCCGGCGATATCATCTACGTCCCCCGGACCCTGCTCTGGGAGTGGAACGAGATTCTGGCCCGTGTCTTCCCGTCGCTCTCCCTGGTCAGCCGCAGTCTCGACATTGTCGGCGACGAGGTCTTCGACGGTACCACCGACTAACCGTCGCGTCCAAACCCTCCCCTTTCGGGTTGCCTCAACCCAAGCCAAGCTGAGTCGATGAGCGAGAACAACAAAGAGCAGAACGTTTTCATCCGCCTGATCGGTGTGTTGTGGCGGGGCAAGTGGATCATCATCTTCTGCGGCTTCTTCATCGGGGGTCTCGTTCTGTTTATCACCTTCCTGATGCCGAAGATCTACGCCTCGGAGATGACGGTCATCCTGCCGGAGTCGCAGACCAACGCCAACGCCATGGTCACCGCCCTGACCGGCGGCATGACCCTGGGCGGCCTGCTGGCCACCTCCGTCGACATGGAGGTCGAGGTCATGGGCTCCACCGCGGTGATGGAGGAGGTGGTCGAGGAGTACGGCCTGCTGGCCGATATGACCGACATCCCGCTCAACGACGATAAAACGCCCTACCTGAGCTCCTTCACCGCCAATGAAACCGCCAGCGGCAACACCTATTACTTCGAGTTCATCAACGAAGAAGGCGATTTCATCGTTTACAACGAGAAGGGTCGTTATCAGGGCTCGGGGCACAACTTTGAGCGCTTCAACGGCGCCGGTTTCAGCTTCGTGATGACCTGCAACTCGCCCGAGGTCGGCGAGGAGTTCGACGTCGCTATCTACACACCGCAGAGCGCCGCCGAGGTGCTCAAGGAAAGCGTCACGGTCCAGGCGGGCAGCGTGGATACCATCGAGGTCAAAGCCGAAGGCGTCACACCGGTGCAGGCTCAGAACATCGTCACCGCCATCGTCAATAAGTACATCGAACGCACCGAACTTTACCAATCGGGTAACGCCGGGCGCCTGCGCTCGTTTCTGGAGAACCAGCTCAACGAAACCAAGGCCAAGCTCGAAGCCGCCTCGCGGGAACTCGCCGAGTACAGCGCCCAGGAACTCGTCTACGATCCCACTCTCGAGATGGGCGCCCTGGTCGACACACTCAACAGCCTGGAAACCCAGCGCATGATGGCCAAGGTGCAGCGTCAGGTCACAGAACGGATGCTGGACTACGGCGGCTACAGCGCCGGAGCCAGCGCCGACGCCGCCGCCGCCACCGCCCTGGGGCTGCCCGGAGCCACCAGCTCCTACGACGTGGCCACCTCCAACCTGGAAACCGTCGTCGACCAGTTGCGCTTGGAGCTGGCCAATCTGCTGACCCGCTACCAGGAGGACCACCCCCTGGTTGTCGAGAAACGCCAGTCCCTGGAAGAGGCCGAGGAAGAGCTGCGCATCAAGAAAGAGAGCAAGCTGGAGAGCGAGCTGGAGAAGTACCGCACCACCGAGCTTACCGTTCAGCGCGAGATCGAGCGCCTGGAGGACCTGCTTCGCAAACAGCCCACCAAGTACGTCGAGTACACCCAGTTGAAGACCGAGGTCACCGCGCTGGGGGAAATCTACAAGTTCGTCACCGCCCAGTACGAGCAAGCGCGGATAGACGAGCAGCGCGCCCTGGGCAACCGCGGCGTGCCCCAGGTTCTCACCGAGGCGACCCTTCAATCCAAAGCCGTCAGACCGCGCAGGATGGTCTACACCCTCATCGGTGGCTTCCTGGGCGGCATTCTCGGCATCACCATCGTTCTCAGCCGCTACTACCTGCGGCGCAGCCGCCTGTTCGAGAGAATCAAGAGCGAGGCCGCTCAAAACGAGGACGGGGATTCGTCCTCAAACCGCCGGGGACGACGCTCCCCACGGGATTGACCGACCAAAGGGACCGCGCGGAGCGGTCCCTTTCCAGTTCATGGCAACGCCTCAAAACAGCCGGGAGAATCCGTGCCTTTCGATGATGAACAACGCGCCCTGCTCTGGAGCCTGGAACTCAACCGACGCAGCCTGTTGGCCGAACGGCGCCGCCTAAGCGAGATACCCACCGAGCGCGAGAAGCTGGAGAGGCGTCGACGGGATTCGCAACGACGTATCGAGGAGCTGGCGGAGCGCAAACGCGAACTGGCCTTGAAGCAGCAGCAGTTGGAGCTCAAGGTTGAAGAGCTCAAAAGCCGCCGGAACAAGCATCGAACCCAACTGCTTCACGCCGGCGACAACCGTGAATACGCCACGCTGCTGCGCGAGATCGACACCGAACAGAAACAGCAGAACGAGCTCGAGGATCAGATACTGGAGCTCATGGAGGAATTCGAGCGGGCGGCCGGTGAACATGGGGCGTGCCTAAAGGAGAAAGCCGCCGTCGATGACGAGGTGGAACGCCGACTAGGCGAACTCGAGGCTGAGGATCGTCAGCGCCGGGCCGAGCTGGAGCGTCATGAACGACTCAGCGGCGAGCTCCAGCAATCCCTGGATTCCAACACCCTGCGCTTGTACACTCGTTTGGACGGGCGGGGCGCCGGAGGCAGTATCTGCTCGCTCGTCACCAACTACAAGTGCGGAGTCTGCGGCATGGAGGTCGCCACCCTGACCCTCTCCCGGGTCCGCTCCGGCGAGTTCCGCCAGTGCGATTCCTGCTCGGCGGTGCTGGTCGACGAGGAACAGGTCGCTGTCGCCCGCCGCATCGCCCGGGCGCGCGGGTATCTGGCCAAAGCCGACGACCGGACCGATGATGATGCATCGGAGACGGCGGTCGACGCTGACAGTGAGAAACAGAGTTGAACGGCCCCGGCATCATCGTCCACGGCGGCGCCTGGAACATACCCGACGACCAGTGGTCCGCGCACCTGGCGGGGTGCCGTGCCGCCGCCTCCGCCGGCCACGCTCTGCTGCGTGAGGGCGCGGACGCCGTCGAGGCGGTAACCGCCGCCGTGCGAGTGCTGGAAGACGACCCGACCTTCGACGCCGGTTACGGCTCCGTGCTCAACCGCGACGGTTGTTGCGAGTTGGACGCCGCGGTGATGGAGGGCGCGGAGCTGCACCTGGGAGCGGTGGCGGCGGTTCGCCGACTGGCCAACCCCATCCTCGCCGCCCGCCTGGTTATGGATCAACGCCGTCACTGCCTGCTGGTCGGGGAGGGCGCCGAGCTCTTTGCCCGAGAGAACGGCCTGGAGCTCTGCGATCCAGCGGAGCTGGTCGTCGAGCGCGAGGCCGAACTCTGGCGCCGGCGCCGCCGAGAGGGCTTCAGCCTGGAGGCGGAGTTCCAGCGCGGCGATACCGTGGGCGCCGTCGCCCTGGACTCCGCGGGCAACCTGGCGGCGGCCAACTCCACCGGCGGCACCGGATTCAAGCATCCCGGTCGGGTCGGCGATTCCTGCCTGCCCGGCTGCGGACTCTACGCCGACAACCGCTTTGGAGCCTGCTGCTGCACCGGTTGGGGCGAGCAGATTATGCGCCTTTCGCTGGCCGCCCGGGTCATTTTGGCCCTGCGCGCTGGTGTCGCCGCCGTCGATGCCGTCGATGACGCCCTGGAAGACCTGCGCCGGATGAAACGGGGACGCGGCGGGGTGATCGGCCTGACCCCGGACGGTGAGATACTCTGCGGCTTCAACACCCCGAGGCTGGCCTGGCTGGCGATGGATGCGGTGGGCGGCATCGAGGGACCGGAGGAAGTTAAACGGGATAATTGAATTCCATTCTCAATTCACACCTCGCCCACGTGTGGTCAACGGTGTTTACCCGCCGTCACGCCTTAACTTTACCCCATGAAGCGCAAATAACCTAGCCTTTCACGGTATAATCTACTAGAATGGTCTTTTTTATAGTCAGAACTAGTAAATTCAGGACGCTTCATACATAATTACTTCATCATCAACCCCATAGCCCCAACCTGAGAGCGAGTAATAATATATATCTACCCGCTTCACCCGCACCTTATCCTCTTACGGAAATAACAACTCAATTGATATCCATAAATTTTTACAACAACGCAAAACTTACCTGCCCCACCGCAGCGCAACTCGATAACCCTACGAAACCGAAAACCTGCATTATCGCACCAACCCCTTGACGTTCTGCGAGGTTGCTGGTATTATACCTACTGAGTCATCCATCGTGTGCTCTGTCTAAACGATGGACGCTCGAAGAAGAACCTACGTCAACATCTCTAAAGGAGGAACCACATGAAGAAGCTCGTATTCTTGCTGGTCCTCGTCGCGATCGCTAGCTTCGCGGCGAACAGCGTCATGCACGAAGGTGCCATGCCGATCAACGCTCATCCCCAGCCGGCTGCTTTCAACGAGTTCTACTGGGATGACGGCATCCTGGCTGCTGGTTGGGCTTGGTACACCGGTGGTAACTACTGGGCCGTCCAGTTCGACGACACCCTCACCGGTGACGAGGCTGGCCACATCAACAAGATGGGCGCTGTGACCTACCCCGGTTGGCCGGACGACACCTTTGTCGGCGCCTACCTGCACATCTTCGAAGACATCGGCGACTATCCGGGCAGCAGTGTTGCCTATGAGTACATCGGCTTCACCGGCACCGGTGACTTCGAGTGGATCGATGGCTTCGACCACGCTATCAGCACCGGCACCTTCTACATCGCCTTCGAGCAGATTGGCAACTACCCCTCCACCGATTCCATGGGTGTCGACGCCGCCTCCGGTACTCACAACTGGACCGGCTACCAGGGTAGTTGGGCCAACACCACCGACTACGGTGACTTCATGCTCCGCTGCTACTGGGAAGAGGAAGGTGTCGAAGACACCACCTGGGGCGCTGTCAAGGGCCTGTACGAGTAAGCTAAACACCGCTTAACTCAACAAGCAGTAAACAAACGGGACGGTTCAGCCGTCCCGTTTGTTACGCCCTTATCTTGCTCCCATTCCGCTCGAATCACGCCGATCGGTTTATCATGATAAACTGGACCATTATCTGTAGCTGCAGAAAACAGTCACGAGTGTTTTTTTCATGGGATCAGTACACAAAACTGAAGCTTAGCTTGAAGCTGCTGAGAGCTGCTACGACTGATTTACTCTTGATGCATACTTGCTGAAAGCTGCAACTCGACAAAGAACCTGGCTGATCTCAAGGCTTGTAACAAGCACAAACCTGCTGTTACTTCAGCCTTGTCTGGTTGAGGATGCCGGGTGACTCGTCGGGATAGCCGTTATACCTTTAATACACGGAACCAAGTGCAGAAAAAAACTGGTGCCACACCACAACTGCCGGGATAAGAAAGTGTTAGAACTATCAGTTTCCAAGAGCATAGCAAACAACCTGTTCAAGTGGGAGTGATAATCCTGAAGGGATCGTATAACGTGTTCGGACCTGTTTATGATTCTAACCTGCTGATAATACACATTTAGTAGCAGGTTGTAATTATGATCCGGTCTGAATAAGGTATACGATCCCTATATTAAACATGTCTTCCGGCTCCTCACCGAGTGTAAGCGAAAGTCCGGTTAGTGCTCGATGCATGTATCGCCTTCGAACGTTGACGAAGAAAACGGCGCTCCCGCGCCGCTTGGTATCTGCTCCCCTTCCCAGACTATTAGGACGTGATCAGTCTCGAGGACTCTCACTCTCATTCTTGCGGCCGAAGAGCACCCGCCGGGGCGGATCGCTGTAGACCTCCAGGGCCGGACGGGCCTTGGGCAGCAGCTTCCAGACCGCCAGACCGATCAGCGCGAAGCCGACGATCACCGCCCACTGGTTGGTGGAGAGCCCCAACCAGGTCACTTGGGGATCGGCGCGCAGGAAGTCCATCACGAAGCGGATCACACCGTAGCCCAGACCGTATACCAAGAAGGTCGTCCCCTGTCGCCGCTTTTTGTAACTGCTTTCCAGAATCAGTATCCCGATGAAAAGCAGCAGGTTCAACCCGCTCTCGATGAGCTGGGTGGGGATCAGCGGAACCCCCTTGAGCCCGTTGACGCTGTCGGGGTGGGTGAAGGTGACGCCCCACCAGGCGTCGGTGGGCTTGCCCCAGCAACAACCGGCGGCGAAGCAGCCCTGACGACCCAGAGCCTGAGCCAGGGGCAGGCAGGCGGCCAGGGAGTCGGCGAAGCCCAGGAAGCCGGGCCCGCTACGGCGCGTGACCAGCCAGAGCGCCACGCCACCGCCCAACACCCCGCCGAAGACGCTGAAATATGCGCGGCCGAAGAGGAAGCCCCCTGGATCGGCGCTGAACTCCTCGAAACGGGTGAAGATGGTCAGCAGCTTGGCCCCGATCAGGCCGGCCAGGATAACGATCACCGCCAGGGTCAGGGTATCGTCGGAGGGAACGCCGAGCATCCGCTTATTGCGCCGAATGAAGAGCACAAGTGCGGTCAGGATGGCCGTCATGAACCAGACCCCGTACCAGTAGATGGTGAAGGTCTCGCCACCGGAGAAGGGGATGGGAATATCGCGCAGGAAGACGGGGTACACCGTTGACCGCCCGGGTTGAGGTTCGAGCCGCGATTGTAGCATAAACCAGGATAAGGGACCCTTGGTTGCCACGGCGTCTCGGCTGGGTTAGAATAAATCAAGAATTGAGGAGGTCAGTAGGCTGTACCTACGTACATTGCCCGACGCTGTAGGCGCCCTTCGCCGAACCGCCCGAGGAGAATCGCGCATCCGCTTGCCCGGGCGGCGGCGTTGGCACATTTCTTGCAGCAGGGCAAGGTACCTTTAAGCGGGGACCAGCGCGGACCTCCGCAAGAAATGTGCCAACGCCGCCGCCCGAGCGGAACCGGTTTTTCGGGCGGTTCAGCGAAGGGCGCGGCGAGGCCTCCCCTGCTTGGCCTTGTTGGAAAACCCCTCGGGAGCCGTCGTCGCCAATCGACAAGAGCACACCAGCCAAGATGGAATCCACCGTGGACAGACCCCGACTGAGCGTGCAGCACCGCGTCCTCTACGCCGAATGCGACCCCTTCGGTGTAGTCTACAACGTCAACTACCTGATTTTCTTCGAGCACGCCCGTGTCGAGTTGATGCGCGCCCAGGGGCTCTCCTACCGAGAATTGAAAGAGCGCGGCTACGAGATGCCGATCATCGAGACCGGCGCCCGCTTCAAGAAGCCCGCCGACTACGACGATCTGATCACCATCACGGCGATCTGCGTCAAGCAGACCCGCACGCGTCTCTTCATCGAGTACGAGGTGACCCGGGAGAACGAGCTGCTGACCACCGGTTTCACCAACCACGTCCTGGTGACCCGAGAGGGCGAGCTGCGCCGCTTCCCGGATTGGCTGGCCGAGGTCTTCGAGCGCCGGCCTCAAGCCTAGGACCGGCGGTTTGCGGTGACCACGATTAAGGTATCCCGGCCCGTCACCTTGTCGCCATCGCCGAAGCAAACCACGAAAAGGAAAGCCCGTCCAGTGAAAGACACCGTCTATCTCGACAACTCTGCGACAAGTTGGCCCAAGCCCCCGGGAGTGGCCCGGGCCATGGCGGCCTTCATGGAGGAGTGCGGCGGTTCGGCGGGGCGCAGCTCCCACCGGCGGGCCATCGAGGCCGGTCTGGAGATATACCGCGCCCGGGAGGCCGTGGCGGAACTGCTTGGTGTGGAGAAGCCCAACCGGGTGATCTTCGGCCACAACGCCACCTGGGCGCTCAACCAGGTCATCGGCGGCCTGCTGCGTCCCGGTGATCGCGTAATCGCCGACCGCTCCAGCCACAATTCGGTTCGCCGACCGCTGTTGGCCCTGAAGCGCGACGCCGGGCTCAGGATCGATTGGTGGGCGCCGCCGTCGGCCGCCGAACCCCTGGATCCCGCCGAGTTGGACGACCTGCTCTCGAAGGAGCCGACACGCCTGGTGACGGTCTGTCACATCTCCAACGTGCTGGGGACCATCGAGCCCCTGGCCGAGATCTGCGCAACGGCCCACCGGCACGGCGCCCTGGTCTTAGCCGACTGCGCCCAGTCCGCCGGATCCCTGCCCCTGGAGCTCGACGCTTGGGGCGTCGACTTCGCGGCCTTCACCGGCCACAAGGGCCTGCTGGGACCCCAGGGCACGGGGGGACTGGTGATCGGCCCCGACCTGCCCCTGGAACCGCTGATGCGCGGCGGCGGGGGAGACTCCCGCGCCGAGGACGTACCCTCCGAACTGCCCGAGGCTCTCGAGGCGGGCACCTACAACGCTGTGGGCCTGGCCGGGCTGCGCGCCGGCATCGCCTGGATCCGCGAGCAAGGTCTCGACGCGCTCCTCAAGCGCAAGCGGCGCCTGACCCGCCGACTCTGCGAAATAGTCGACGAGGCCGACGCCGAGCTGCTGGGACCCCGGGACCCCGCCCTGCGCGGCGCCCTGGTCAGCTTCAACCTCCCCGGCTGGGAGGCCAACCAGCTCGCCGCGGCCCTCGAGGAGAGCCACGGCGTCCAGACCCGCAGTGGCCTGCACTGCGCCCCCGGCGCCCACCACGTGGCGCTGACCATGGACCGCGGAGCCGTGCGGGCCAGCGTCGGCCCCTTCAACACCGAGGAGGACCTCGAGGTCCTGGCCCGGGCCGTCGCCGCCGCCCGCCGGGAGACGCCGTGAGCGCCCCGCGCCTCTACTTCATCTTCAAGACCACCATGCACACCATCGCGGCCTTCCGCGAACTGCAGGACAACGGCGTCGACACCGAGCTGGTACCCAATCCCCCCGGCATCCCCGACTGCGGTATCGCCCTGCGCCTGCCCGCCGCCGACCGCTCCCGGGCCGAGGAGGTCCTTACCGCAGCCGAGATGCCCTGGAAGCGCATCACCCAGGAAGTGACCGACGGCTGAATCTACATCTATTCTTTAGTCGCTTATAGTTGGAATTATCACTCGTTGTTGGGCCGGTACTTCTAGCTAATAGATTGCCAATCATTGCTTTACAGCTCAACTACCGCCATTGTCTCGCTGCCGATTTGTGGCGATCAACCTCGCTTTCATCCAGATATTGTGTGAAGCCGAAGGCTGTCGGTCCCACCCAACGGTTTTAGATGTTGATAGTGATTGATATGCTAAAAGCAAACTATTGCTTGGTTTAGAACCTATAACAGCCTGTCGGCCTCACGAGTTGACGAATTACGCCGAGCATTTATCGAGGCACCCTACCCGATGCGGCTCCCTATGGTTACAAGTGTTGGTCCAGTTTTTTGTGACGCTCTCTTGTGATGTCTTTTGTGTTGATCCAATATCTGATAACTACCTTAATCATAGGAGCATACAATAAAGTTTCGATCTCTTGCGGGTATGAAACACCCGTTACATGATATCGTGCATTTCCTCGGTCCACTATCGTGGAGTGCTCCCTGAAGGATGATTCCTCCTGGTATATGGAAGCGGCTGCCCTCCTTAGATGGGTGCAGCCGCTTGTATCATCCGCACTGCAGGTTGCCATTCAGGCAGCGTCTGATCCACCTTTTTCATGAAGGCATCACGGAACGTCTTCGGACCAAACCAGGCTGATTGGGAACGGCTTGCCGGGCCGTTATCCCCTTCCCCGAAATGCACGTTTTGACCAAGCATTAATTTAGCATACCCTTAGGGATCGTATACCGTGTTCGGACCGCTGCCTGTATGTAACATGCTGTTAACATACGGGATGGGCTGTGATATTCTGCCACAAAAAGGGGGGTTAAAAGTGGCAGAAAACCAAACAACCGACCGGCACATTAGTTGCCCAAAATGTAACCATAGGGCGCACTATAAATTAGCCGATGGCAGATGTAAATGCAAGAATTGCGGTAAGAAATATACCCATCGGCCAAGATATACAAAGCTATCTAAAGAAAAGCATAAAGAGATAGCTCGCTTATTTTGGCT
>WJMB01000192.1 GCA_014728185.1 Candidatus Coatesiibacteriota bacterium | reverse complement strand
CTCCTCGGAATCCACCGCCGTCAACCGGCCCAGGTAATCGGCCCAGCCCAGTAGATAATCGTCGTCCACCTCCACCTCGAGCAGGCAGAAGCGGTCGAGGAAGGCGTCGTCGAGCAGGGCGTTCTGCGAATAGGAAGTACCCTGGGGCGGGTTGCTGGCCGCCACCACCCGCCAGCCCGCCGGCAGCCGGTAGCGCCCGCAGCGGTGGTACCAGTTGCCCTCGGCGTCCCGCTGGTGCTCGATCAACTGGAAGACCGCCTGCTGAACATCGTACTGGGCGCGGAAGAGCTCGTCGAGGAACAGCAGGCCCCGATCGCCGTGGATACCCGCCTGGGGCAGGATCGTCGGCGGGGCGAAGTCGGTGAGCTTCCCGTCCGCCGTCTCGTTGAGGAAGGGCAGCCCCGAGAAGTCCGCCGCCTCATGCAGCGAGCCGCGCAGGTTGATATAGGCCGTCGGGGCTTCGTCCCCCCAGAGCTCCCGGCGCAGCTCGGCGAACTCCGTGCTCCGGCTGAAGCTCAGTTCCCGAACCAGGGCGCTCTTGCCGATGCCGCGCTCGCCGATCATCAGCGGGGTGACGCGAGCGCCGAGGCAGAGGGTCAGCTCCTGGGCGATCTGTAGTAAACCGGGCATCGCTCCTCCTTTTTACCGCGGATGGAACCGCATGGGTAAGGTCCGTCTAATTATCATTATAAAACAGCCCCCTGACAGAACAGGTCTGACAGGGGGTCATCGCTCGCTTCCGCTCACTCGCTCCCGAGTTACCGGGATCTCACCGCGACCGCGACCACCGTCGCGGAATCACGCGGAACGCTTGTGGAAGCTCAGCGCAATCAGTATATCAACACCGCCGGACATAGCGGGTCGGTTGACGCGGTTTTTTTTCTATGGAGCCGGGGGGCACTCCAGCTTGCCGTTATCAAAGGCCCGGGGGTTCTCACCGATAACCAATCCCCGGCGACGAAGCCCCCCCCATGACAACCCGTCAACCGCTGTTGCTGTGGAACGGGGGGCTCGATCTCCAAGGTCTGACCACGAACCAACTAGTCCGTGATCACGGCCTGGGGATCAGCGAGCCCAGGGTGTCGCCGAAGGACAATTGGACCCCGCTGCCGTCGTAGGTGCGGTCGGTGATCTTATCGTAGTAGCCCAGTTGGGTCCCGCCGAGATCGCGCAGGTAAACCCGGTCGCCGCTACGGTCCAGGAAAGCGATCATGTTGCCCGCTTTGTCACGAATCGGTTCCATCTCCGGCCTCCTGTTGAGTTGCGGATCGCAGGCGTGAGAATCGTTGTGGTCGTTATCGTCGGCGTCTTCACCTGATTCAACGACGACAAGAAAAGTATAACAGCGAGGCCTGACAGACCGGGTCAGGGCGGACAAACCACCGCGTTGACAGGTGTTGTCAGCCCTCGCCGTTATTGTTATCGCAGAATGAGAACCTAGGCCCTTAGTTGTCCACCTGGAATTATCTTAACAGCACGGTGGGACACTGGAGGTCGACAAGCCGGAGATCGGGCTCGGAGCAATTGACGCCAATTCATGCCACAACACGAACCTTGTGTTCCACCGTGACGACCGACGGATGATCCTCCACGCCGGCCCGTTTCGATGGCGCATGAAAAGACAGCCGCCCGGGATCGGGCGGCTGCAAAACGACACAACGCTTCCTGACTCATCGCCCGAAGCGCCGCTGGATATACTCGCGGTGCTGGCTGGCTCTCAGCTCCGATGTTGAAGGTCCGGTGCGGACGAAGAAGCGGTCCTGGTTGTCGTCGACGACGAAAACCGGCGAGGCCGAGCGTTTGCAACGTACGACCAGCACCCGGCTGCCCCGGTAGTCCTCGAAGTGTAGATGAACCTCGGAAAGAGCGCTGACACCTATCCTGGCCTTGACGATGTTGATCAAATGCAAGCTCATCTTGTCTTCATTGGGAAACTGGTCGACCTCGATACCCACGGGAGTTCCATCGTCGGCGACGCCGATGATCAGGGTGCCGCCGTTGGCGTTGAGAAAACCGGCGATGGTCTTCAGCACGGCCAGCTCCATCCGCTTGTCCGGCTTGCCGGTGTGGAGGTTGACGCGCAGGGTTGACTTGAGCTCGACCACGGCGCTCTCGCCGCTGTCGATGATCACGGGCAAATCCAGTTCGGATTCCCCGTCGGTCTCCCGGGTGCCGTCGCGCAAGGTGAGGTAACCCTCCTGGATGACACGGGCCATCAACTCGCGCCGCATCTCCAGGAAGTCGTTGTACTCCATCCGCTCCCAGAATTCCGGCAGGGCGTGGTGGTGGTACATCCGGGCCGACTCGGTCTCGGAGAAGCGCTCCTTGAGCCGAGGGACGTACTCTTCGGGCGGGGTGTCGCCGACCTTGGTGTTATCGTGCCACTCCATGTAGGCGTAGTTGGCGATCTGGTTGGTTTGGCGCCGCCCGCTGATGCCGATGTTGCGCAGGTGGGCCTTGGGAAAGAGGTGATGCCGCTCGACGGATTTGCGCTTGGCATTTAGCGAGGGATCGAGCAAATCGGCGATCTTGGTGCTGGAGAACAGCGCCCGGGCTCCCAGCAGGACCAGAGCGGCGTTATAGGCGAACAGCGACGGGCTGCGCGAGGACGAAGTCGCCAGATCATTGGGCAGGGTGACGGCCCAGTAGTCATTGGTCAGGGTGATGTCGCAGATGTGCTCGAGTTGCCCGATGAACTGCTCCGGAGTTTTGATTTCACGCAACTGGGCCAGATCGTATTCCATCGCCGATTCCGGAGAGCCGGTGAAACGCCCCGTCACCGCCGACATGTAGAACCACTGTGCGATGATGCGGCGCAGGGTGAACTCCTCCACGCCGTATTCTGTACGGCCGATCAGATAGAGGATGTAGGAGAAGATCAGGTTGTTGTTCGAGCTGATCATCTTGTAGCTGCGGAACCCGGCCTGGCGGATGCAAGCGAGGAAGTCGTGCCAATGCTGGAGGTCGAGTACCTGATCCTGGGCCCGCTTGAGAACCTCGAACTGGGTGATGCGTTGCTCGTCGCTGAACTCGCCGGTCTCCAGGTTCTTGCCCCGCAGGATGGAGTAGACGTATTTCAAGCGCGCCCGCTTGAAGCCCAGGCCGACATCCACACGCAGCAGTTGGTCGGGATAGGGCTCGAGGTAGTAGTTGAAGGGCGAGGATTGGCCCTTGGAGGGCTCCCGGGAATCCCGGCAGAACCGCTCCAGCTCGGCCCGGCCCTCGTCCCAGAAAACCGACATCAGCGTCAGGATGAAGTCGGACTGTTTGAGCTCGGTGCCCTTGCTGTTGATGCGCACGAAGACCTCGGAGACGTCTTCCTCGTCGATGTCGGAAACCAACTCGAGGGCGGTGAAGGGAAAGCTCAGCAGCGATTGGAGCTTCTGAACGGCTTTGCGAACCTTCCTGGTTTCCTCCTCGGTGACCTCCCGGGCCTCGGCCAGGTTGTCCAGGTAGCCATCGACGACCTCGAAGACATCGGTTTCGCTGCTCCAGAGAACCGAGATGTCGGGGATGTAGGACCGGTCACGCCGGATGGCCGCGTCGGTGACCTCGAAGGTCTCCTCGAGGGGGTTGAAGGCGATGTGGATGCTCTCGGTGGTGTAGTTCCCGCGCACGACGGGATGGTCCTTGATAACCGCGTAGAGCGAGGTCAGGCGCTGCTGGCCGTCGACGATGACCAGCTTGGGCGGCTTCTGCTTGGCGTCGGTGCCGATGGTGCGGTCGTCGGCCAGACCGTTCTGCCACAGCAGCAGATAGCCCACGGGGTAGCCGCGGTACATCGAGTCGAAAAGGTCGCGGACCTTGTTGTTCTTCCAGACGAAGGGCCGCTGGATGTCGGGCAGGCCGATCTCCCCCAGCTCGATGAATTTCATCAGGGTGTCCAGGTCGTAGTCGACCTTCTTGAAGACCGTCTGCGCCATTGTCATCCTCGAGAATGGTGTTTTTAGTCATCACAGGGTACAACTAGTTGATACCCTGCGTCTTGACTAGCCGATTATCAGTTTAGCACCAATACCTAGTTGATTAAAAGTACCAAATCCGAAAGAGCTGCACAAGAGGCGGGATCAACTAGATCCCGCCTCTATTTTTGGACACACACCAGCAAGGAGTCATCCAGCGTCAGCGATTGTAACCTTATACGTTCCCACGTGTATCTCACGCACCCAGTCGCGCAGCTCCGGTGGCTCGACGATACTCACCTCGGCGCCGAAGCCGGCCAGCCAGCGCGCCAGGTGCTCAGAGGGCGCCACCTCGAGGCTCAGCCTCACCCCGCCCCCGCTCAACTCGCTCAGCCGCTGGGTGGGATGGATGTGCAGGTCGTCGAAGTAGGCGGCGGCGTAGTCCGGAAAGTCGAGGATGATCCGCTTGGGCTCGCCGACCCAGGGGCCGAAGCTGTGGCGCAGGAAGTCGGCGGGGTCGAAGTTATCGGGCCAGGGGTGCTCCTCGGCGGCGGGCTCGATGGAGCGGAAGCGGTCGACGCGGAAGCTGCGCGGGGCGTCGCGCAGGTAGCAGTGGGCGATCAGATAAAGCTCGCCGCCGGAGCGCCAGAAGGCGATGGGCGCCACCGTGCGCCGGGTGATCTGGTCGTTGTGGGCGGCGTGGTAGCTGATG
>WJMB01000191.1 GCA_014728185.1 Candidatus Coatesiibacteriota bacterium | reverse complement strand
GCCAGGAAGTCGGCCAGGGTCTTGCGCTGCTGGGCCTTGAGCTTCTCCTCGCGGGCGGCGTTCTGGCGCAGTTGACCGATGCTGCGGGCCCGCTTCTCATCCTTGACGACGATCAGGGGGTCTCCGGCCTCGGGGACGCCGTTGAAGCCCTGGACCTCGGCCGGGGTACCCGGCGGCGCCGCCTTGATGGTCTTGCCGTGGTCGTCGCTCAGCAGGCGCACCTTGCCGGCCTCGGTCCCGCAGACGAAGGCCATGCCGCGCTTGAGGGTGCCGTCGGTGACGATCACCGTGGCCACGGTTCCCCGACCTCGATCGATGCGGCTCTCGATGACCACGCCCTGCGGGGTGGCCTCGGGATCGGCCTTGAGCTCCAGCATCTCGCCGTGGAGGGCCAGGATCTCCAGCAGGTGCTCAACGCCGTCGCCGGTTACGCCGGAGACGTCGCAGAAGGTGTGCTGGCCGCCCCACTCCTCGGGCTGGATGTTGTACTTGGAGAGCTGGCGGCGGACCTTGTCGGAATCGGCCTCGGGCTTGTCGACCTTGGTGACGGCGACGACTATCTCGACCTCGGCGGCCCGGGCGTGGTTGATGGCCTCGACGGTCTGGGGCATCACGCCGTCGTCGGCGGCGACGACCAGGACGACGATGTCGGTGATCTCGGCGCCGCGGGCGCGCATCGCGGTGAAGGCTTCGTGACCCGGGGTGTCGATGAAGGTCAGCGGACCCTGGGAGGTGGTTACCTGGTAGGCGCCGATGTGCTGGGTGATCCCCCCGGCCTCGCCGCCGGCGACGTTGGTGTGTCGGATGTGATCGAGCAGAGTGGTCTTGCCGTGATCGACGTGACCCAGCACGGCGATGATCGGCGGGCGGTCGGCCAACTTGCTCTCGTCGTCGTAGTCGTCGGGCAGCACGGCCTCGTAGTCGAACTCCTCGACCAGGGCAGCGGTGGTCTCGATGTCCATTTCCTCGACGACGCTGTACTCCTCGCCCAGTTCGAGCAGGCGTTCCAGGACCTCATCGACGGGCACATCAAGTCGGTCGGCCAGTTCGACCGGCGTCAACGGCCGGGTGATGGTGAGTTTCTTGGCGGCTTCCTTATCGCGCGAGCGCTTCTTGCGCGCGGTGCGCAGCTCGTGGATCTGGGCGGAGCTGGACTTGCGACGGCGACGACGGCGCTTGCGGCGAGAGCCGCGCTTGCCGTCCTTGGCCCGCTGCTTGCGACGGCTTTCCCGTTCACGATCCTTGTCGAGCCCCAGCTCTTCGGCCGAGACCGGCTTCTCCGGACGGTAGAGGATCCGCGGGCCTTTTTTCTTCTCTTTGGCGACTTCCTTCTCAGGCTTCTTGGTTTCCTTGCCCGTGTCGGTCTTGATCGGCTTGACCGGGGTTTCGTCGAAGACGGGGCGCTTGATCTGGCGGTCCAGCTTCGGGGGCGCGCTGGTGACCCGGACCTTGGGAGTGCGCGGTGTCGCCGGCTTGCCTTTGGCGGCCTTCTCCGGTTCGCCTGCTGGACCTTCTTCGGCCTTGGCCTTCGGCTTCTTGTCGGCGGCTTCGTCCGCGGTGCTTGCGTCCTCGTCGGGACGAGCTTCGGCGGGCCTAGCCTCCTTGGAGGGAGCCTCTTCACCGGCCTCGGGAGCCCCGGCGCCCTTGAGGCGCACCTTGGGGGTCGTCTTGATGCGATCGGCAGCGCCCTTGGCGGCGGTTTCCGTCTCGACGTCGGCCTCAGCGGCCCTGGCTTCGGCTGGGGCCTCCTCGTCGGCGGTCTCGGAGGACTCTTCCTCGCTGGTTCGGTGACGCACCCGCACCCGCGGCTTCTTGCCGGTGCTGCGGGGGGTGACGGTTCCCGGGGCGGCCTTTTCCTTCTTCTTGGTCTTGCCGAACTTCTCGCGCAGACGCTTCTCCTGGGCCGAGGTCAGGCTGGCCATGTGACCGCTGACTTCGATCCCCAGGGCGCGCATCCGGGCGACCAGAAGCTTGGAAGGGATGCCGAACTCTTTGGCTAACTCGTATACCCGCATCTTATCGGCTTTTCTTCTCCGTCCTATAACTGCATCGATCGTTGCGCCGGGACCGCTTGGCTGATGACGGTCGTCGTCGACCATCCATCATTGCCCGGATACTGTCGACCGGAGATTGCAATCGGTCGGCGGCCCTCGGTCGGGAACGGCCGTTCACCGGGTGGATTCGGCCGTGGTTGTAGGCAGCGTGTGTCCTGGCTGATGCCGCGATGACTTGGTCAGTCCTCGTCGGCGTCTTCTTCGGGTTCCTCGTCGGCTTCCGCGGTGCCCGCGGAATCGTCGCCGTCTTCGTCCTGATCATCGTCGTCCAGATCTTCGTTTTCGTCCAGTTCTTTGAGCAGCTCCTCGGCGGCGGTGCGGAGTTTCTCCGCCGTCTTGGGACCTATGCCGGGAACCTGGGTCAGTTCCTCGGCCGTGGCCGCGATGATCGATTCCAGGGTGTCGTAACCGGCCCTGTAGAGCTCCTCGGCGGTCTGTTCGCCCACGCCGGGAATGTCCAGCAGCTCGGCCATGGCCTCGTCGTGCTCCTCCTGGGCGATCCGGGAGCTGCGCTCCTGCTCGAACTGCTCCGGACTGCGCACGTCGATGCGCATCCCGACGAGCTTGGAGGCCAGCTTGATGTTGCGTCCCCGCTTGCCGATGGCGATGGAGAGCTTGTCCTCGGCGACGATGACCACCAGGCGGTCGCTGTATTCGTCGTACTCGACGCCGAGCACCTCGACGGGGTTGAAGGCGTGCTTGGTGAAGACCTTGAGGTCCGCGCTCCAGAGCACCAGGTCGACGCGCTCCTGGTCGAGCTGGCGCACGATGGACTGGATGCGATAGCCGCGCAGCCCCACGCAGGTGCCCACGGCGTCGACGTTGGGATCGGTTGAGCGCACGGCGACCTTGGAACGGAAACCGGCGTCGCGGGCGATGTTGACGATCTCCACGGTGCCGTCGGCCACCTCGGGGATCTCCTCGGCGAAGAGCTCGGCCACCAGGGCCGGGTGGCGCCGGGAGAG
Source organism: Candidatus Coatesiibacteriota bacterium (assembly GCA_014728185.1). Taxonomy (GTDB): domain Bacteria; phylum RBG-13-66-14; class RBG-13-66-14; order RBG-13-66-14; family RBG-13-66-14; genus WJMB01. The sequence goes on along the minus strand of WJMB01000191.1, from coordinate 8,892 downwards.
GATGATCTGCGGGCTGCGGCTGGTCTTGCGGACCTCGAGCAGGAAGGCGCGGATGCGCTCGCCCTTGCGGTAGCGCTCGGTGACGATGCGCTCGGAATAGGGCATGATGCCGTCCGTCGAGCCCAGCTCTACGACGATGCCGCCCGAGGACTCGCCCTGGACGATACCGTTGATCAGCGTGCCCTCGCGCTGCTTGAACTCCTCGTAGACCGCGTCGCGCTCGGCCTCGCGGATGCGCTGCATGACGACCTGCTTGGCCGTTTGGGCCGCCGAGCGCCCGAAGTCGTCGAGGTCGATCTCTATATCAAGCTCATCGCCCAGCACGACTTCGTCTCCGGCGAGGAAGCGCGCCTCCTCGATGGATATCTCGTTGATGGGCGCCTCGACCTCTTCGACCACGGTCTTGGTCAGCCAGACCACGACACGGTTTTCCTCGAGGTCAACCTGGGCGTCGATGGCCGCCTGATCGCCGAAGCGACGACGGGCCGCCGCGCGCAGACCGGCCTCCAGGGCTTCGTAGAGGATCTCTTCGTCGAGGCCCTTGTTACGGGCGATGGCCTCCAGGGCCTGGAGAAAATCGTAGTTCATCGTTTCCTGCGTTTGTTTCTGCGTTGTGAACGGAAGCGGCGCGGCCACTCGTGGTAGAGGCGCAACCGGTCGAGATCTTCGCGGGGGACGCGGCGGTGTTCCATCTCTTCGCCCTCGCCGGTGATCCGCAGGACCACCGCCCGGGCGTCGACCTCTTCCAGGACGCCGATCAGCTCTTCGCTGGTGATCTTGTCGCCGTCTCTATCGCTTTTTTGCTCGCTGTCTTGTTCGATATGGCGGATCCGCGCCTGTACCCGGCGTCCCAGGGCCCAGGCCAGCTCCAGCTCGGAGCGCAGGACCCTCTCCAGCCCCGGTGAGCCGACCTCGAGACGGTAGTCGCCCAGATCGGGCAGCTCGCCGGCCAGGACGTCGTCGAGAAAGCGTCCCAGCTTGGCATAATCCTGGACGGTCAGCGGCTCGGGGCCGTCGACGGCCAGGGCGACGCCCGCGCCGCGCTTGGCCCGGGAGATGCGGCAGTCGACCAGAGTCAGCCCCTGAGCCGTCAAAAGCGGCTGGACCAGCTCGATGACCCGCCGTCGCAGGTCCTGTTCGGCGTCGGGCACAATACCTCCGCCCGTCATGAAATCCAAGGCTTGGATGAGGGCCTGTCATAGTGCGACGAGACGCAACAGCGCCCCCGCCGCCGCTTTGCTCAACGGCAGTGTTGCATCGTAGCACAACGGCTTTGACAAGTCCAGTTTTCCTAGCTATTACGGCGCTTAGCGGCGGCTTGCTCGAAGAGCTCGACGTACCTTTCGGCGGAACGGGTCCAGGAGAAGTCACCGGCGAAGGCGGTGCGGCGCAGCTCGCTCCAGCGCTCGGTGTCGGCGAAGGCATCCAGGGAGCGATCCACGGTGTCCATGAACGCGTCGGCCGTGTAGCGTTCGAAGCTGAAGCCGTTGACGCCGTCGTCGATGGTGTCGGCCAGGCCGCCGGTGGCCCGCACAACGGGCAGGGTGCCGTAGGCCAGGGAGATCAACTGCCCCAGGCCGCAGGGCTCGTAGCGGCTGGGCATCAGGAACAGGTCGGCGCCGCCGTAGATGCGCTGGGCCTGGGCGGCGTCGTAGGCCAGCTTGACACCGCAGCGCTTTGGATATTCGGCGGCCAGCTTCTCGAACAACGCGTGGTATTTTGGATCGCCGGTGCCCAGCAGGATGAACTGCAGCTCCCGGTCGAAGAAATCCCCGGCGGCCTCGGCGAAGAGGTCCAGGCCCTTCTGGTCGGCCAGGCGGCTGACCATGCCGTAGACGGGCAGCCCCGGCTCCACGGGCAGGCCGTACTCGCGCTGCAGGGCGGCCTTGCACTCGGCCTTGCCGGAGGGGTCCTGGGCCGAGTAACCGGCGGGCAGGTGTTCGTCCTCGGCCGGGTTCCAGAGCTCGTAGTCGATGCCGTTGAGCACTCCGTGGAGCTCGGACGAGCGCGAGGAGAGCACGCCCTCCAGCCCGTAGCCGTATTCCGGGGTCTGGATCTCCCGGGCGTACTGTTCGCTGACGGTGTTGAGCAGGTCGGCGAAGACCAGGCCGGCCTTGAGGTAGTTGACCTTGCCGTAGTACTCGAGTCCGCCCTCGGACCGGAAAACATCCTCGCCCAGGCCGATCAGCGGCAGGGCGCGCCGGGGCGGGAAGGTACCCATGTAGGCCAGGTTGTGGATGGTGAACAGGGTGCCCACGTCGGCCAGGGCCGGGTGATCGCCCTCTTTCAGCAACAGCGGCACCAGACCGGTCTGCCAGTCGTGGCAGTGGACGACCTCGGGGATGAACTCCAGCGCTTCCAGCGAGGCCAAGACGGCCTTGGCGAAGAGGGCGAAGCGGGCGTCGTTGTCCGGGTAGTCGGCGCCGTCCTCGCCGTAGAGGCCGGGGCGGTCGAAGAGCTCCGGGCAATCGACGAAGTAGGCCCGGTAGCCCTGGGAGTCGTCGCCGAGCAGATCGAAAGCGACCCGGCGCTCGCCGAGCTCGACCTCCAAGCCGCTCTTGACGGTGGTCAGCTCCTGCTTGATCTTGGCGTAACGCGGCATGATCAGCCGGGCGTCGTGACCCAGCCGGCCCAGCTCCTTGGGCAGGGCGCCGGCGACGTCGGCCAGGCCGCCGGTCTTGGCGTAGGGCACGACTTCACTGGCGGCGAGCATGATCTTCATCGAATCTCCTCCCCCGCGGGATGGCGGTCGGATGGAAGCGGCCGGTCCGTCGATCCACACCGAGGTGCGCTCCACAGCCGGGCGACGTTTTCGCTCTACGGATACTCCTTACATTCTAACATCCATCACCGGGTGAGGGGCAAGCCGCAGTTTCACCGGCTCCGCCGAGGACCTCGCGTCGGCAGCGCAGGATTAAAAAGAAGGGCACACGGCGCGTCCAGGCCAGATCGGGGTGGCGTTCGAGGGCCTCGGAGCCGGCCCGGGGCTCGGCGAGGCGTTCGAGACGGAAGCCGTGATCGATCAGCAGATTGATCCACTCGGCCAAGGTCAGGTGGAAGCGGGGGATGGCGAACTCACCGTGGACCGAGCGCTCTTCCTCCGTGGCGTGGCCGAAGCACCAGCGCTGCACCGTGCCCGGGGGTTCGTCGAAGTAGCCCTCGATTACCATCCCGGTGCGCCGGCCCTCGGCGTCGGTGACCCAACGGCGGCCTAGGGTGTCGGTGCAGGGGTGGCAGATGGAAAACTGCAAAAAACCGCCGGGGCGGATGACCCGCCGGAGCTCGCCCAGCGCGGCGGAGGGGTCGGGCATGTCCATCAGGCTCATGAAGGCGCAGGCGAAATCGAAGGAGCCCGTCGCCAGGGGCAGCCGCTGTGCGTCGCCGACGAGATAGTCGATCCCCAGGGTCTCCCGCTCTTCCCACTCACGGGCGGCGCGGATGAAGCCCGGAGCCAGATCGATCGCCGTCATCCTCGCTCCGCGCCGGGCCAGCAGCCTCGTGTTGTGCCCCTCGCCGCAGCCCACGTCCAGGCCGCGCCGACCGGTGACGCAGGGCAGCATCGCGAAGAAGGCCGGGGTGTTGACGAAGTCGCGGTAGACGTCGCGGCCTCGGCGGGACAGCTCGGTCCAGGCCGCGGCGTTGCCCTCCCAGTACCGGGCGACGTCCCTGCCGTCCATCGTTCATCCTCGCGGTGTTGGGGGTGTGGCTCTCTGATGACGCTGCGCTTCCGATGTCCTGCTTCATGGCAACCGCCGCCGTCCGACCCCGGCGGGTTCGTGACGACGGCTGTTCTGAGCGCGGACGACCGAGAGTGGTAGCGGTCCGGGGGCGGGTCCAACGGGAGCCGCGCCCTCTCAGCAGTCGGCTCCGGCGGGTTCGCTCAGCGCCTGGGCCACATTGGCGATCACCCATTCCCGGGCCTCGCCCAGGGAACCGGAGAAGCCGGCTCCGGCGGCGCAGGGGTGGCCGCCGCCGCCGATGCGACGCGCCAGCTCATCGACGCGCACCGCGCCCTTGGAGCGCAGGGAGAGCTTGACCGTGCCGTCGGCCTCCTCGCGCAGGAAGGCCCCGACCTCGACCCCGGCCAGCCCCCGGGCGTAGTCGACGATGTCCTCGGTGTCCTCGACGCTCGCCCCGGTGCGGTCGTACATCGCCCGGGTGACCTGGATCAGCGCCAGTCGGCCCTCCAGGGCCAGCTCGAGGGTGTTGAGGGCCAGGCCGAGCAGACGGAAGCGCTCCGGACGGTGGGACTCGTAAAGAGCCTGGGCCACCTTCTGGGGCCTGCAGCCGCGCTCGAGGAGCTCGGCCGTCACCCGCAGGCAGCGCGGGGTGGTGTTGGGGTAGTGGAAGGAGCCGGTGTCGGTCTCGATGGCGGTGTAGAGGGCCTCGGCGATCTCCCGGTCCACGGACCAGCCCAGCTCGTTCAGCAGTTCGTGGATCAGGACGCCGCTTGCCGCGGCGCCGGGCTCGACCAGCCTGACCTTGCCGAAGACCACGCCGTCGGTGTGGTGGTCGATGTCGATGACCAGCGCGGCGGTTGATAGAATCGCCTCGCCGTCGGGGCCGATGCGGCCGGGCTCGCTGCAGTCGACGACGACCAGGACGTCGACGCCCTCCAGAACGGCGGGATTCGTGGAGAACAGTCCGCTGCCGGGGATGAAGCGGTAGTTGGCCGGGACGGCGTCGCGGCAGTAGGCGGCGACACGCTTGCCGGCCCGTTGGGCGGCCAGGGCCAGGGCGGCGGCGCTGCCGATGGTGTCCGGGTCCGGGTTGAGGTGACTGACCAGACCCAGGCTGTCGGCGGTGGTGATCGCCCGGGCGGCGGCTGCGTAATCGGCCATCTCAGGCCTCTCCGGAGGCGGGATCGTCGTCGGTGGAAACTTCATCGATCAGCTCCCGCACGCGCTCGGCGCGGTGCAGGTCCTTGTCGAAGTGGAAGGTTATCTGCGGCGTGTTGCGCAGGTTGAGCTCGGCGGCCAGACGGCGGCGCAGGTGGGGCACGGCGTGCTCCAGCCCGGTCTGGGTGGCCTCGATCTCCTCGGGCTCCTCGTTGGAGTCGTAGTAGACCTTGGCGAAGAGCAGGTCCGGCGAGAGCTCGACCTCGGTGATCACCAGCTCGCCGATGCGCGGGTCACGCAGCTCGTCGATCAGCTTGACGAGCTGGTTGCGGATTTGGCGGCCGACCTGGATGGTGCGTTTGCTCATCTTTTCTTCGTCTCGTCTTTGTCTCGGTCTCGGCGTTATTCGGGCTTCTCTCTGGAACGGTGCCTCGAATGATGTAGCGGGAGGGCAGTATAGCACGGGGACCCGGGTCTAGCAAGGCGAGGGACCCCTGGACAGGGCGGCCGAGCCTGGGCTATCATACCCGGGAAGCTCGATTGATCACGCCTGTGGTCCCGGGGCGTCGTCAGGATCCCCTGAAGCGGCGCGACTTCGCTTCACGCTCTGGTTGGCGGCTGTCGAAGGGCCAATAGGCTTCCCCTGGTAAAGCAGGGCATGATACCAACCCTGAGCCGGACTGCGTCTACCCCGTCTCGCTTTTTCGAGTTCCGGAAAGCCCCGCCCGGTTTCCAGTCAAAGACCCCTCAACGCCGTATTCTCGCCGCTTCGGCTCCGCGCATACTCTGCGGCCGACCAGCCGGTTGGCAAAGCGACAAGACTGAAGCGCCGCCTAGCAGCCGGGCACTCCTGCGGTTTCTTGCCAGTGATGATATATGAAGCCCTTCCGTCTTCAGCCCCGCTTTCACCGCAACACCCGCCGCTGCCGCTGTCCGCGGGCGGTCGACCCCACCTAGCCCCGTTGGCTGACCGGTCGCCGCCCGAGCCCCGCCGAACTCCCCCGTCTACAGCCAAACAAACGCCGCGGCGTTCCCGTTGCGAGGTGCAGCATGAGTAATCCCGAGACCCTTTCGCTCTACGACACCCTGACCCGTAGTTATAAAGAGTTCCCACCACAGGATTCCCCGGCCCGGACGAACCCAGACGAGCCTATCTCCTACTATACCTGCGGGCCGACGGTCTACGACTCCGCCCACATCGGCAACTTCCGCGCCTACATCTTCGAGGATCAGGTGGTCCGGGCGCTGGAGTACCTGGGTTGGAAGGTCAAGCAGGTGATGAACATCACCGACGTCGACGACAAGACCATCAAGGGTGCCAATCCTACGGGGGCGGACAACGAGCCGCGCATCCTGCGCGAGCGCCTGGACGCCTACACCGCTCCCTACATCGAAGCCTTCTTCGCCGACATCGACAAGCTCAACATCCGGCGCGCCGCCGTCTACCCCCGAGCCACCCGGACCATCGGCGCCATGGTCCTGCTGGTGGGCCGCCTGATCGAGAAGGGCTTCGCCTACCGGGGCGAGGACGGCTCCTGGTACTTCCCCATCCGTCAATTCCCGGGCTACGGCTGGCTCTCCGGTCTGGACCTCGAGCAGGTCAGCGTCGGCGCCCGGGTGGATTCCGACGAGTACGACAAGTTGGACGCCCGGGATTTCGTTCTCTGGAAGACCCGCCGTCCCGGCGAGCCCTCCTGGGACCCGACGGAGTACGACGCCGCCAGCCCGCTGCCCCCGGGTCGTCCGGGCTGGCACCTCGAGTGCTCGGCGATGTCCGGCCGGCACCTCGGCGAGACCTTGGACATGCACTCCGGTGGCCACGACAACATCTTCCCCCACCACGAGAACGAGATCGCCCAGTCCGAGGCGGCCAACGGAACAACCTTCGTCCGCCACTGGCTGCACTGCGGCTACCTGCTCGTGGAGAACCAGAAGATGAGCAAGTCCCTGGGCAACTTTTTTACTTTGCAAAACCTGCTCGATCGCGGCCACGAGGCGTTGGCCGTCCGTCTGCTGCTGCTCTCGACCCACTACCGCAAGCCGCTCAACTTCACCTTCGACGGCCTGCGCGGCGCCGAGGCCAACCTCAAGCGCCTGCGTGAGTTCCTGCGCCGCCTCGAACGCGAGGAGGCGTCAGCCCCCGTGGCACCCGATGAAGAGCTGGGTCTGGGCGGTACCGGTGCCGGCCCCCTGCTGAGCAAGCTCAAAGACGACTTCGCCGCGGCGCTGCGCGACGACCTCAACATCTCCAAGGCCCTGGCCGCCGTCTTCGAGCTGGTCGGGACGCTGAACCGGCTGCTGGACGGTGGCGGGGTGCGGCGCGAAGAAATCGCCGCCGCCCGAAAGACCCTGCTGGGCTTCGACGAAGTCCTGGGGCTGCGCCTGGGCGAGAACGCCGGGAAGGCGACTATCGAACCGGCCTGGGTCGAGGAGCGCCTGGCCGCCCGGCAACAGGCGCGCCGGGAGCGCGATTTCGCCCGGGCCGACGCCCTGCGCGACGAGCTGGCCGCCGCCGGCGTAGTCGTCGAGGACACCCCGGAAGGCCCGCGCTGGCACGTCGAGTAGCTGTGGTCACCAACCGTCCCTCCCTGTCTCTCAGGCGTGTTAGCCTTGATGACGTGGTTGAAGTGGTGGAAGCATTGAGTAGACAACCCTTCATCATCAAGGAGTAGAGGTGCGCAACGAGATACGAGGTCGTGACGGCCGGCTGATCGCCTACCGCGAGGAACACGGCGGGCGGATTGTGCTGCGGGGCTCCAACGGGATATTGCTTGGTTTCTATGACGTCAGCGGCGACCGGACATATGACGCCTCGGGGTGTTTTGTCGCAACCGGAGATGCCCTGGGTACGCTGATCGACCGATAAGGATAGGCCCCTTTCGGGGCGATCCAAGGACCGCTCGCACACCCCGGAAGGCCCGCGCCGGCACGAGAGCAGGCCGCGGTTGATCAGTAACCCGCTCATCAATCCGCCATATCCCCGGAATGAGCATTTGTAGGGGCCGACCTTCAGGTCGGCCCGTTGTGAAGGCGGGACCGCGGATCTCTTGGGCGGACACTCGGACGGACGGTCGAGTCCGTCCTCCATGGTAGTCGACTCGAGCACGCTGTGGTGTCACGGCGCGGACGGGGCCGAAGTGTTATAATCCAGGCCTATGGGTGACGAGGAAACCAGACAAACCCCGCCGACCGGAAAGGCGGCGGAGCCGACGAAGGCTCCGCCCGTCGTCGAGTCCGAATCGGACGCCGGATCGCGCGAGGAGCGCGGTCGGTTGATCCGCTCGGCGGGCACCGTGGGCGGGATGACCCTGGTCAGCCGCCTGCTGGGCCTGGCCCGGGAGATGCTCTACGCGGCGGTCTTCGGCGCCGGGGCGGTCAACGACGCCTTCCGCATCGCCTACGCCATCCCCTACTTCTTCCGCCGGGTGCTGGGCGAGAACGCGATGGCTTCGTACTTCCTGCCCACCTTCGTCGACCTCAAGGAGAATCGCGGCGACACGGCGGCCTGGGACCTGGCCAACAACACCTTCAACGCCCTGCTGCTTGTGACGACGCTGTTGGCCGGGATCTTCGCAATTTTCGCTCCCCAGATCCTCCGCGTGATCGCCCCGGGCTTCGTCGAGGCCGGCAACCTCGAGCTGGCCGCCGACCTGACCCGCATCATGGTGCCCTTCATGGTCACCATGAGCCTGGCGGCGGTGCTGATGTCCCTGCTCAACGCCCACCGGCGCTTCGCCCTGCCCTCCAGCGGTCCCATCGTCCTCAATATCGTCTTCATCCTCGGCCTCTACACCCTGGCGCCGCTCTTCGGCGACGACCGGCCGGAGATGATCTACGGCATGGCCCTGGCCGTGGTGGTCGGCGGCCTGATGCAGGTGCTGACCCTGGGGATCGGGGCGCGTCGGGTGGGCTGGCGCTGGAAGCCCCGGCTGAACTTCAAGGCTCCGGGGCTGCGCCGGGTGATGCGGCTGATGGTCCCCGCCCTGGTCGGTCTGGCGGTGACCCGGATCAACCTGCTGATCGACAACGCCCTGGCCAGCCTCTTGGGCGAGGG
>WJMB01000190.1 GCA_014728185.1 Candidatus Coatesiibacteriota bacterium | reverse complement strand
TTTCATTACTTACGTCCTTAGCTTACTTATGACGTACTAATTTTACACGGATATCATTCCATAGTAAAGCATTATTACTCTCCCTCCCCCTCCTCCTTTTCCTGCCACGGTATCTGATACCTGATCGCGAAGGCCCGCTCGTTGGGCGAGCGCGTTCCCCACACCGCCCCGGCCGCCGGGGCGTGTTCTTCCGTGTACTCGTAAGCGTACCACCTCGGTCGGACGGTCACGGTCTCTCCGGGGGCCAGCTCGCCGATTTCGACGGTGCCGCCGACGGTTACCGAGGAGTGCCGGGTGGGCTCGGAACGCACCTCGAGGTTGGTGACGGTCTGGTCGGAGACGTTGGTGACGTCGACGGGGAGGTCGAAGAGGAAGGCGCCGACGGGCTCGGGGCGGTGGACCTCGAGGGTGACGGGGCAGTCGCCGGTGGCGGCGCGCAGCTCGCTCATTGCGGCGGCCCCGGCGATGACGTAGTCGGCCAGCCACCAGCCGCCGTTGCGGTAGGCCATGCGTTCGAGGTCGTGGAGGAAGAGGCCTTCGGTGAGGCCGTCGGAGCGCAGGGCGGCGTAGGCTTCCGGTGCGGGGAGGTCGGGCCAGGGGCCGGTGGAGTGAGACAGGTCGAAGGCGGCCTGGGCGGCGCGGTCGCCCATCTCGAGGGGGTAGGGCGCCCGGGGGTTGTAGGGGTTGGTCAGTTGGGGCGGATCGGCGATGACCCCGGCGACGACGTTGGCCCGTCCGTCGCGGTAGGCCTCCTTCCAGTCGGTCATCATGCCGTCCCATTCGTTGCGGGTGGCGTCGTAGAGCATCACGGCGCAGAAGTCGGCCCCGGCGTCGGTCATCATCAGGACGTCCTGGCCGTGCTGGTGGCCCATCTCCCAGCCCAGGGTGAAGCACCAGAAGGGTTTAGTGACGCCGGCCTCCTCCTTGACTTCCTTCAGGGTTCTGGCGGCTTTGCTGGCCCGCCACCACTGCCAGAGGTTGATCATTGCCTGGTTGCGCCCGCGCAGTTGCATCACCAGCCAGGTCATCTGCTCTTCGATGGTCGAGGCGAAAAAGCCGTCCCAGGGTTGGAGGTTCAGCTCGCGGACGAAGTCACCGACGAGCTCGTAGCCGCCGGGGCCGGTGCGGATATAGTCGAGGCCGATGTAGTCGACCTGGGGCTCGGCTTCGAGGCGGCGGGCCATCTCGATGAGGTGGCTCTTGCGCAGCTCGCAGTTCAGGCTGGCGTTGAGCGTCCACCAAAACTCGCCCTTGTCGCTGGTCTGGCCGTCCTTTTCGGGGAAGACGTAGTTCCGCGAGTAGGCGTAGTCGATGGCCGGGCGTTGGGCGCCGTAGGGGAAGAAGGCCGAGATCCAGGCGCCGAACTCGAGACCGGCGCGGTGGGCCTCCCGGGCCAGCAAGGGCACCAGCTCGACGTTGGGCTGGAACCAGGGGTTATCGGCGGTGGGTCCGTAGGCGGCCTTGGTGAGGGCGGCGCCGAACCAGAAGGAGTCGGCCCCGGCGTACTCGGCCCAGGCGATGACGTTCTTCCAGCCCGGCACGCGCAGCCGGGGACCGGCGAGACCGGCGGTGAAGTAGTCGGCGTCGGTCTCCAGGGTCAGGGCGAAGTGAGGTAGTTTGACACTGGTGCTCGGAGCCCTGCCGCGGATGCTGAAAGGGGCGGCGGCGGACTGCAGGACGGCGCCGGCGGCGTCCCGGGCCTCGACGCGCAGCTCGTAATCGCCCAGCTCCGGGTCCCAGGGCATGGCCCAGCAGCAGCGCCAGCGCCCCTCGCCGGCGGGCTTGAATGGAACCTCGTCGCGGCCGTCGACGCCGGGCGCGGTCTCGCCGTCGCGCGTGGGGACGCCGACCAGCTCGGCGGTGTCCACGGGGACGCCCTCGGCGAAGACCTCGACGACTTCGTAGCGCCAGTAGGCCTCCTGTCCGGCGGTCACGCTCAGGCGGCTCTCGTCGGCCGGCGTCGTTTCGAGCAAAAAGATAAGCAGCGACGGCAAAAGCAGAATGCCGAGCAGAAAAAAGCCGTGTTTTTTCAAGATGACCCTCATCCACGCCCCTGTTTGGCTCAAAGTTGGCAGGCTTTTTGCTTGTCTTGACTTCCCGCCTCTATTGTAATATATCAGTAGCGTATCTACGCTGGTATCTTGAACTGATCGTTTTAGTGATCGTTTTGCTGATCGTTTTGCTGATCGTTACCAGACGATTGCACTAGACGACCGCTCGATACCGACATATCCCCGGCGGTCGGGTTGCACGATCCGGCCAGGTGGATAGGCGCTCCGGTTTTCGTCAAGTTCTTCGTCCGCCAAACATCCCCCTCAACCCGTAGAGGAAACTATGAACCGGCACGACAAGCTCAACCGGCACCCCGAAGACGATTCCCTATCCGGCATAATAGATGAAGTCACCAACGAACTCGTCCGTCTGCACTCCCGTGCCATGCGGGCCGCCCGCCACGGCCGCTTCTTCGCCGGTTCAGAGCGCGACGAGGGCAGGATAGCGACCCAGAGCTGAGCGCCCCTCCGGGCAATGATACATAAAAGGGCATGGCGACGGCGCATCGGATCCAGTTGGCGCTCCTGACCTTGTGATGATCATCAAGCGGTAAGCGACGAGCGGCCCCCGGGCCGCTCGTTTTCATCGTTTCCCTCGGCACTCCCTTCGTCCGTCAGTCGAGCGGCGCGGTGAAGTGTCCCGGGATGTCGCTGGCCGATTCCCCGCGCAGGATCATCCACAGCGTGTAGAGGATGATCTTGAGGTCGAACCAGAAAGAGAGCCGCTCCAGATACTCCAGATCGATAGCGACCTTGGTGTGGAAGATCGCCTCGTAGTCGTTGAGCGCCTGCTCCCGGGTCAGGGTTTTGGCCTCGTTGATGTAGCGCAGTTGGGCGAAACCGGTGATCCCGGGCTTGAGCTCGAGCAGCCTCCGCTCCTCCGGGCGCATCATTGCCACGTACTCGGGAACCTCGGGCCGGGGGCCGACCAGGCTCATCTCGCCCTTGAGGACGTTGATCAGGTTGGGCAGCTCGTCGAGCTTCCAGTCACGCAAAAAAGCCCCCACCCGTGTGATCCGCGGGTCGTCGGCCGAGGTGATCACGTGGCCGCGCAGCGAGGCGTCGCTGACCATGGTGCGGAACTTGTATACCTTGAACAGGCGGCCGCCGCGACCGACGCGCTGTTGACGGAACAACGCGCCGCCCGGGGAGTCGACGGCGACGGCGGAGGCGATCACCACGAACACCGGAGAGAGGAAGACCAAGCCGATCACCGCGCCGATGATGTCCAGCAGTCGCTTGGCCGCTCTACGCATCGTCCCCCGCCGCTTCGGTGGTCAGGATCAGCTCGTCTTCCGCGTCGGGGCGCAGCGTCCAGCGCAGACCGCCGCCGACTGTTTCTATCCGGACCTCGACGGTAACCGGCGCGCATTCGACGGGCAGCACTGGCGTAAGAGCGCCGCGGGGGCAGGCCTTCACACAGGCCAGGCAGAGCCGGCAGGCCCGCTGGTCGCGACAGAAGGCCCGCAGCAACTGCGGATCGATGTCTATCAGATTACCCGGGCAGGCGGCCACGCAGAGTTGCAGCTCGCGGCCCGGGCAGTTGTCGCAGAGACGTTTGTCCGTTGTTACGCCCATCTTCTTTAGACACCTCCCCTTGATCAGCTTCAGTATACATTAGGACCCGACGTTTTGACCAACCCGCGCGACGGCGGTTGGTTGGCTCGATGGCCGGCGCGAATCGCCAATCTGTTGACCCATTGTGCCGAGTGCTATATAATACACGGCGATTTAGTAGCTGTTCTGCCAGCTTTTTTACCCAAGTTTGTCTCATTTAGACTCATTTGTGTCATGATCGTTTTCCAGCCGTCATCGCTGGAGCGGCCTTCGGCGCAAGCACTATCAGGGACGACGATGACCGAAGCTTCGATGAACGCCAAGGCCCTGGCCGAGCGGGTCAGGGAGCTCAGCCGCCTCTACCAGAAGAAGACCGGCGCCAATCCCCGTTTCTGGCGCCGCGCCTTCGCCGTGGCCAACCGCGGCGTCGGCATCAACGAGGCCACGTTGCGCCGCCTGCTCTACAATGATCAGGAGCCCCGTGTCCGCGAGAAAACCCGGCGGCAGCTCACCCGGGTGATCGGCGAGCTGGAAGCCATGCTCGGCGCACCGAAAAGCGAAGCCGAGACCGGCGGTGATACGACGCACCGGGTCGACCGCCGCCGGATCGACGGCGTCAAGCTCAAGCCGCTGAAGCTGATCCCGGACTCGCGCGGTTTTCTGATGGAGTACCTGCGCAACGACGACGGGGAGTTTTTCAACGATGAACTGCCCTTCGGCCAGGTCTACGTGACCACCTGCTATCCCGGCGTGATCAAGGCCTGGCATGCCCACCGCCACCAGTACGACCGCTTCGGCTGCGTCTACGGCATGGCCAAGCTGGTGCTCTACGATCAGCGGGCGGAATCGCCCACCCGGGGGCTGATCAACGAGTTCGTCGTCGGGGACCTGCGGCCGATGCTGATCATCATCCCGCCGGGGGTGCAGCACGGCTTCACCGCCGTGGGCGAAAGCACCGCCGTGATGATCAACGTGCCCACCCGGGTCTACGATTACGAAGAGCCCGACGAGCAGCGCACCGACCCCCACGACAACGCTATCCCCTACAACTGGAAAAAGATCGACCGCTGAGCGCCACGATCGGAGGCAGACGTGAAGGGCATCATTCTGGCCGGCGGCCTGGGTTCGCGCCTGGACCCCCTGACCCGGATCACCAACAAGCATCTCTTGCCGATCTACGACAAGCCGATGATCCACTACCCCCTCGAGGCCCTCATCGGCGCCGGGATCAGCGATATCCTCATCGTCACCGGCGGCAAGAACGCCGGGCACTTCCTGGAACTCTTGGGCAACGGCTCCGAGCTGGGCCTGCCTCACCTCAACTACACCTATCAAAAGGGCGAGGGCGGTATCGCCGAGGCGCTGAGCCTGGCCCGCCACTTCGTCGGCGACGAACGGATGTGCGTCATCCTGGGCGACAACATCCTCGAGCGGAGCATCGCCGCCCAGGTCGCGGCTTATCGCGCCCAACCATCGGGCGCCCGCATCCTGCTCAAGGAGGTCCCGGACCCCGAGCGCTTCGGCGTGCCCGTCTTCGATGACGACGAAAAGCTGATCGATATCGAGGAGAAACCGGCCCGACCGCGCAGCAACTACGCCGTCATCGGCGTCTACTTCTACGACTCGACGGTTTTCGAGATCATCGACGGTCTGGAGCCCAGCGCCCGGGGCGAGCTCGAAATCACCGACGTCAACAACCACTACCTCCAGCGAGGCGAGCTGGACTACGGCGTCATCGAGGGCTGGTGGACCGACGCCGGGACCTTCCCTTCGCTGCTGCGGGCCAACAACCTGGTCGAGCAGACCGGCGCCAACAACACCTAGAGCCGATCGATGGATGCGCCGCGGATCCAGTGCCGGAGCCTGACCAAGGTCTACACCGACGGGCCGGAGCCGGTGCGGGCTCTGGACGGCGTAGACCTCGAGATACCCCCCGGCGTACTCTGGGCCCTCCAGGGACCCTCGGGCTCGGGCAAGACGACCCTGCTGAACATCCTCGGCGGCTTGGACACGCCCAGCGACGGCGAGGTCCTGGTCGCCGGCGAGTCTCTGGCCGCACTAGACGACCGTGCCCTCTCCGCCTACCGCAACCGCCGGGTGGGCTTCGTTTTTCAGAGCTACAACCTGCTGCCCCACCTTAGCGCCGCCGAGAACGCCGCCCTGCCCCTCTTCATCCGAGGAGCGACCCCGCCGGTGGCTCTGAAGCGGGCCGCAGAGCTGCTGGACGAGGTCGGGTTGGCCGAGAAGGCCCCCTTCCTCCCCGGGCGCCTCTCCGGAGGGCAGCAGCAGCGGGTGGCCCTCTGCCGGGCGCTGGTCACCGAACCCACGATCCTCCTCGGCGACGAGGTCACGGGCAACCTGGACTGGGAATCGGGCCGGGCCATCCTGGAGCTGATCCGCCGGGCCTGCGGCGAGCGCGGCCTGACCGCCCTGGTGGTCACCCACGATCCCCGGGTGCTGGAGTTCGCCGACCGCGGCCTGCGCCTGGTCGACGGCCGCCTGGCTCCTGATGATCACTGAACCCTCTCAGCAAACACAACAGCGTGGGGCGCTGGTTTTTCCGACGGCGCCCGAGGCTTGCAGCCGACTGCTTGTCGCACCTCGCCGCACCTTGACGGTTCATTGTTGTCTGGAAGGATGAGCGGGGTTGGTTGGCGGCGTACGCATCGCCAACAGCCGGATCGGCCGGGATCAACCCCTACAGTCGTCCCCATAGATCAGTCATATCTCGACGGCACTTCAAACGAAACCTGGAGCCGCCCGGTGAAGACCAAACGCATCGCGAAACACAACCGCACGATCGGTTGGACGATCGCCGCTCTTGCGCTGACGGCGCTGACGGGCGGCTGCAAGCGCGAGATCCCGCCGCCGACGATCATGATCGTCACCCCGGCCGAGGGCGAGGTGCTCCGCGCCGACGGTGAGCTGACCTTCACCGTCCAGGCCGTCGAGGGTGTGCTGGAGGCCGTCGAGGTGATGGTGAACGACGATCCCGTCCAGTTCCCCGCGCTGGAGCTGAAAACCTTCGGGCGTTTCCGGGTGCCGCTGCCCGTGCGTGAGCTGGGACCCGGTGAGCACCGCATCAGTGTCACCGCCCGGGCCGTTGATGACGAGCTGCGCTCCTCGGCTGCGGTGGGCCGGGGCTTCGATGTCGAGCTGCCTCCGACGGCCCTGATCGACGTCGAGTTGGTCCCCGAGCGGGTCGAGCAGGGGCGGTTCTTCAGCGTCGACCTGACCTTCGACGGCCCCGTGGCCGAGGCCTCGGGGGCCGTCTTCGAGCGCGGCTTCCCCTTCTACCTTGTCGAGGAGAGCCTGGGCGAGGGGGGCTGGGGCGAGCGCTGGCGCGCCGTTGCCGCCTGTCGGCTTTACGCCGAACCCGGCGGCAACACCCTGACCGTGGACTACAGCGATCCCTACGGCAACGGCGGCTCGGAGAGCTACACCCTCGAGGTCACCCGGGGCGACTTCGAGAGCTACTACATCCAGCTCTCACCCGACGTCGAGTCCAAGCTGGACCCGGCGATCATCGAGCGCGAGTCGGCCTACACCAAGGAGGTGGTCGGCCGCTACTCGCCGGAGCAGCTCTGGGAGCCCGGCGGCTTCGTCCGCCCCGTACCGGGCCGTATCACCAGTCCCTTCGGACAGCAGCGGACCTACTCGACGGGGGGCTCGAGCTCCCACATCGGCGTTGATTTGAAGGCCGCCGACGGCGAGCCCGTGGTGGCGGCGGCTCGCGGCCGGGTGGTCATCGCCCAAGAGATGATCGTCCGCGGCGGCTTCGTCTGCATCGACCACGGCCGCGGCCTGTTCAGCCTCTACAACCACCTCTCGCGCCTCGACGTCGCCGAAGGGCAGATGGTCGAAGCCGGGGAGCGCATCGGTCTGGCCGGCTCCACCGGCGTGGTCACCGGTCCCCACCTGCACTTCGAGGTCCGGCTGACCACCTGGGCCGTCGATCCCCTGGCCCTGATCGAGAACCCGCCGGCCTACGAGTGA
>WJMB01000189.1 GCA_014728185.1 Candidatus Coatesiibacteriota bacterium | reverse complement strand
CCAATCGACTTAATAACAGATATCGTATATCCTGTTTGGACCGGGCTGTGATTATAATCTGCTGATAATACGTGAGTAGCACCAGAAATATGTGTCACCATGAATAGTCATAAGGTGAGACTGACAAGAAGTGGGCTCGATGGATAATCTACTAGGTTGGTAGCTTGCAGAAAGCGCTTGCCCGATGGGTAATCAGCTTAAAAAGTACACCATTATTTAGTAAACAGGCTGAACCTGATGGTATCGAGAGCAAAGCGCAATGCGCCGGAACGGCGACTGACTGCTTGGGAGAATCCTTCTTATCAGCCCTGGTTAAGTCCAAACACGTTCCATGATGCCAACATAAACGGCACAGTAAGCTATCCGGCATTAATGATAACCCGTTTGCCATGTACGCGGGGTAAAATTATGGGTGTTTATCCCTCACGAGTAACAGCGTGAACTCGCGCATACCCCGGCAGTCGATTTGTGGCTTCTGAGCATTACCCGCCCTCGATTCCGAGGGGAGGTGACGCTCCGGAACGAAACGCCCCTGGGCTGCGCCGGGCCTCCGTGCCCCCCCGGACTTCGAGCGTGAGGTTTTGGCACGTTTCTTGCGCCGGGGCGGCGGCCGAGCGCGGCAGGCCGCGGCGACTCCGCAAGAAACGTGCCAAAACCGGGCCTGGGCTCGGGGGCCGCGGGCGGCGGGCATCGCAGGCGGGTCCTCGGGCGGCCGGGTAGCCGCGCCGACAGGGTCGACCTGTTCCGTGGGGATGACCGGTGGTCTAGAAGTAGTACTTGAGGTGGATGCGCAGCTCGACGCCGTCGCCGTCGTTACCGTAGCCTTCGTCGTCGGTCTCGGCGTTGTCGTCGTCGGAGAGCAGGGAGATGGGGGCGAGCAGGCGGCCGCCCAGGGCCAGGTTGTCGTTGAAGAAGAGTTCGAGGCCGAGCTGGGGTGAGACCCCGGCGGTCCAGGTGTCCCCGGAGATGGTCTCCCAATCCTCCTCGGCGGTGGTGAAGTCGTCGAAGAAGAATTCGTAGGAGGCCAGGATATAGAACAGTCCCAGGCCGACTTCGAAGCAGACATCGCCCTGCTCGAGGTAGGCCAGGGCGTCCAGGCCGAAGCGGTGGAAACTCCCGGTGATCTCGTCGATGTAGCTGGGCGGGGCGGCCTGGGGCTGGACGGGGATCTGGCTGCCCCACCAGGCCCGCAGGCCGAAGTGCTCACTGGGGTGGAAATCGACCAGGGCGCCGATGTCCAGGCCGTTGCCCGGGTAGAGGGGCACGGGGACGATGATGGCCCATTCGGCGTCGGGGGCGGGCTTGAACTCGATGGGCAGCAGCTCGCCCACGGAGAGGGAGCCGCCGATCTCGAAGCCCAGGGCGAAGCGGCCGGCGCGGTGGTAATCGGCGGCGCCCGCCGTACCGATTAAGAGCAGCAGCGTCAGTAGAAGTGCCAGGCGGCGATGCATCATTCTCCTCGGTTGACTGGGACGGGCCCTACTCGGCACCGGCTTTGATGGCGCCCCAGCTCGTCTCGACCACGCTCCAGGGTTCGGGGGAGATGTTCGAGGTCGCCAGGACGTAGCGCTTGGCGTAGCTGGTGAAGTCCGGCCCGGCGCCGTCGACGCTCTCGATGGAGGCCACGCCGCTCTGGCCGATGAAACCGTCGGGGACGATCCAGCCGTAGATCCAGACGTCCTTGTCGGTCTGGTCCCAGTTGTCGTCGACCACGGCGTGCTCGCGCAGCACCAGGCAAGGCCACCAGTCGTCGCCCGAGGCGGGAACCTTGACCCGGCCTTCGGCGACTATCTCCTTGTCGTGGCTCTCGTTGACGATCACGTGGATGATGGCCACCCAGAAATCATAGGTGAAGTCGTAGCTCCAACTGGTACCCACCGAGAGGGGCAGGTCCCAGAAGTCGATCACCGGATCGTACTCGACCTTGAACTGGAGGGAGCTCCAGGGCAGGGTGGCGCCGTGCTGGCGGTACGCGCCGTCCAGGGAGGAGTAGAACCAGACCTCGCCGACATCGTCCTGGATGATCCGCTCGGCGTAGTCGGCGTCGGGGAAGTCGCCGCCGTCGGGCGAGGAAGACTTGCTCAGCACGTCGAACTCGGCGTAGTCCGAGCTGGTGATGCCGGAGAAGTCCCAGGAGTCCTCGCCTGAGTCAAAGCCCTCCCAGGTGCCGTCGGTGAGGTAGTAGAAGTCGCCGGAGATACCGGCGCTGTAGTTGTAGTCGCTCTCGGTAATGGTCAGCGCCAGGGTGCAGAGGGGTATCAGCAAGAGTATCGAGCGTTTGATCATCGTCGGCCTCCCGTTCCCGCCCAGCGTCCCGCAGGGTGACGCCTTTAGTCTGCCAGTATGTTCAACGGTTGATATAGTTGACCTAATAGGGCGATTATAGGGTATTTTGCCGTCGCGGACAAGTGCTCCGGGACACACAGCGCGGGATGAAACGGTTATTGGCCAAGATGACCGGTCTTCCACCGCCCTTGACTCACCGGCGACGTGGTTCTAAGCTGGTTCGCAGTCTGATGATCACCCGTGCCTCCCCGCGCTCCCGTCACCCCGCGCCGCGGCGGAACCCTTGCCGCCCCAATCGCGTGCAGGCGGGCCATCGGCCGCATTCACGGAGGCTTTGGCACGTTTCTTGCGGAGTCCGAGGCCGGCTCGGGCGGACGGCCGCCCCGCATTGTTGCAAGAAACGTGCCAAAGCCGGGCGGAGTCGGCGGTTCCTCGCGGCGGAGGCGGCAAGGGTTCCGCCGCTTGGTCGAACCGGCTTGCTGATGCTGACGAGATATCGCACGCAACTGGACCAGCACCCTTAACCTATCCTTTTCCTCGAGAGCCGCGGCGAGGGAGGGGTCCCCATTTTTTCTGATTGAGATTATCAAACGTGCCTAACCAGGTGTTTTTTGCTAATGGCTTGTTATTATGTGCTTTGTGGCTGTGCAATATGTCACTTTCCGTGCGTAGACAGGTGGTAAAGCCAGACGTGCTCTAAGAGGACGCTTCGAATAGGAAGCTGCGAGTCGTGAAGCAACGATTGCTGACTTGCATCCCGGGTTTACCAGGTAAAATGAGGCTGAACACTTAAAATCGCGACTTTAGCAGATATGAATACAGTTTTGGCTTGTCGATCTGGTGCCATTCGTGGGCTGGTTGTCGGCCCTGCCGCTCTAAATACCGCATTCTGTGTTTTCGTCATCGGTTCAGTTTCAGGTGATAATCCCTTTAACAACTATCCGGTCCGGACAGGGTATGCGATTCCTTGACTGTTAGGAGAGCGGCGGCTGATTGAGCTGTTAAGCATTGACTGACAGGCCATTAACATTGTAATCATGTCCCGGCGCCAGTGACAATTCCTTTTGCTGTCTAGCCCGAGACGGCGTTTTTCCCAGGATGGATTAGCGGCAATGAACCTCGACTTGTTCACGAGGGCGCGCCAGGCGGAAAAGTAGCGGTCCAGCCGGGAATCCTGGAGCTTTGATGATGGCATGAGCGCATAACAAGCAGGATTTGATTTGGCATCATGGAACTTGTTCGGACCAAATCAGGGCCGATATTGAAAGGTTCACCGAGCGGGCATTCGCTGTTTGGGTGCGTCGCGCTTTAATCACTATACTACAATGCACGGTCTTGTTACTTGATAATGATGCAGTTATGAGTCGAGTGGCAATCGGATGATCGTTTCGTGCAAGCTACAAAGCAAGGAAGGGTATCCACCGAGCAGACCCCTTCTCGCCGCCACTTTTTTGCTGTTAAAAAGTGACAGGCACATTTGCCGCTACACGTTTATTATCAGCAGAATACAATCACAATCCGGTCCTAACACGGTATTCGATCCCTTGCATTTCAAAAATGCCCGTTTTGTGACAAGCCTCATAGCATCATCCCCTGAATTATCATCAGGTTACAATCATGATTCGATCCGGATAGGTATTCGATCCCTATTTGATTTGGCACTCTTTATCGTCGACCACCTCCCCGGATTGACCTCCATCGAGAAGCGGGTTTCAGATTCCCCGCCCCTGTTGCCGCCGCCCGGAGTAACGGTATCGGTTGAGCATCTCGTGCCGTTCCCGGGCTGCGGGAATGAACGAGCTGACGGCCGGCAACAGCCGCCGCTTTGGGTCCGTTGTTATCCGACGGGTTAACCCGCGCCGATCCGGAGGGACACCGCGCTCACGCCGCGATTACCAGCTCGAATGGGGACCTATGAATGCAACGAGCCTCCAGCGTCTGGCAAGCGAGGCCGCCGCCGGTCTGGTCGGCCTGGCGGGGCGTCGCTTCACGGCCCTGGAGGAGCCGTCGTCGGATGACGATTACCCGGGCTACTCCGGCGGCAGGCAGCCCGCCCTCTACGTCCACCTGCCCTTCTGCCGCCGCCCCTGCCCCTTCTGCGCCTTCCACCGCTTCGCCTTCGATGAGGGAGCGGCCCGGAGCCACTTCGCCGCCCTGGGGCGGGAGATCGAAGAGCTGCTCGGGCGCGGCTTCGTCTTCCCCGAGGTCTACATCGGCGGCGGGACGCCCACGGTGCTGCCCGAGGAGCTGTTGAGTCTGCTGGCCCTTTTGCGCCGGCGGCTGCCCGGGGCGCGCCTGAGCGTGGAGTCCCACCCCGAGGACCTGGCGCCGGGGCTGGTCGACGGCTTGGTCGAGGTGGGCGTGGAGCGGCTCTCGGTGGGGGTGCAGAGCTTCGACACCGGATTGCTGCGCCTGTTGGGTCGGCCCGAGCCGACGCCGCCGGAGCTCAAACGAATACTCGCCCGCCTGCGGGGGCGCTTCCCCACGCTGCAACTGGACCTGCTTTACAATCACCCGGCCCAGACCCCGGCGCTGCTGGCCGCCGACATCGAGGTCGCCGACGCGCTGGGCCTGGCCCAGGTGACCTTCAACCCGTTGATGCCGCCCCTGGTTCGCGGCGGCGAGGGCGTCGAGCCGCTGCCGCCCGATCCGCGCCGCGGCGACCGCCTCTACGAGGTGATCCTGGAGCGCGCCGCCGCAAGGGGACGACGACCGAGCACGGTCTGGTGCTTCGTCAGCGAGCCCGGCCTGACCGATGAGTACCTGGTCGCCAACCCCGAGTACCTGGCCGCGGGCTGCGGCGCCGTGGGCTTTTACTCCTCGCGCTTCTACGCCAACAGCTTCTCGCTCGCCGGGTACGCCCGGCGGGTGGAGCGTGGGGGACTGGGGCTGGCCCGGCGTCGAAGGCTGCGGCCCTGGGAGCGTGAGGCCTACCTGCTGCTGGGGTTCCTCTTCGGGATGGGCGGAACGGCGGCGAGCCTCGAGGCCCATCTCGGCGGTCCGCCTTCGCGACGGGTGCGGGCGGCCCTGGCCGCCGCCCGGAGCCTGGGGCTGATCCGGGGCGTCCGGCCGACCCGCCGGGGGATGCCCGTGATCAACCGGATGATGCAGCGCTTCTTCGGCGCCCTGACCGTGCTGCGCTCGCGGGCCCTGCGCGAGGGCTGGTGAGTTGTGGGACGCGCCCGACCGGGATGGAATGATATCCCAAGGCGGCCTGTCATTATCATCAGCCACTCCACCAGGCTGACCCCCGGAGCGCACCGATGCAGTTATGCGTGCAAAGGCCGGCAACGGTCCCGCCGCCGCTTCTTGGAGTGGCATTGCCGCTCCTATCATGTTAAACAGATGTTTCGAAGCACGTTGTCAACAACAGCAACGACAGCAACCGCCGGTCTGAACTCAACCGTGCGTGCGAGGTAGCCTCACTATGCGCAGACTCCCCCTCATGTTTTGCCTTCTCGTTGTCGTCCCCTTCCACGGCGCCGGGGCCGCCCAGCAGTTCACCAACGTCACCGGCGCGGCCGGGGTGGCCATGTCCGGCCTGGGCGCCGCGGCGGCCTTCGGCGACTTCACCGGCGACGGCCTGCCCGACCTGGTGATCAGCCGCAACTCGCCCGACTACGCCGTCTTCGTCTACACCAACGACGGCGACGGCACCTTCACCAACGTCACCGCGAGCTGCGGCATCGGTGGCTACCTGGGCTCGCTCGCCTGGGCCGACTACGACGGCGACGGCGACCTGGACCTGGCCGGGGACAACGGCAACCTCGTCCTCTACTCCAACGACGGCGACGGCACCTTCACCAACGTCACCGGCGCGGCCGGTCTGGTCGGCGTGAGCACCACCAAGCCCGTCTTCCTCGACTACGACAACGACGGCGGTCTGGACATCCTCGCCGCCGCCCACGACTGCCGCCTGTTCCACAACGACGGCGGCGGGGTATTCAGCGAGACCACGGCCTCGGCCGGTCTGGGCGCGGCCACGGCGGACTGGTCGGCGGTCGCCTTCGACTACGACGATGACGGCGACAGCGACCTCTACCTGCCCAACGATCCCGTCAGCGCGCTGTGGAGCAACGACGGCGACGGCACCTTCACCGACGTCACCGGCGCCGCCGGAGTGGGCAACGCCGGCAGCGATCCCTCCGGTGTCGCCGTGGGCGACTACGACGGCGACGGCGACCTGGACCTCTACGTGGTCAACATCGGCGAGCTGCCCTTCGAACCTGACTACCACCGCCTCTACGCCAACGACGGCGACGGCACCTTCACCGACGTCACCGGCGCCGCCGGGGTGGGCTGCTACGGCGACGGCCGCACCGCCTGGTTCCTCGATTACGACCGCGACGGCCTCCTCGACCTCTTCGCCGCCAGCCACGTCAGCGACAACGCCATGTACCACAACGACGGCGACGGCGGTTTCACCGATCGGGCCACGGCGCTGAATATCGACCGGCCCTGGGACAGCTTCGCGGCGACCTGGGCCGACTACGACCTCGACGGCGACCTGGACGTCTATCTGGCCGGGCACTTCGACAACCGCCTGCTGCGCAACGACGACGCCCCGGGCAACCACCTCCGCCTGACCCTGGTCGGCGTCACCTCCAACGCCTCGGCCCTGGGCGCCCGGGTGCGTGTCACCCTGGATTCGGGCGAGTGCTGGGAGGAGCTCACCGGCGGCGGCGGCCTTCAGGGCCGCCGGGAACCGCCGCTGACCATCGGTCTGGGCGGTGACGACAGCGTCGACCTGCGCATCTGGTGGCCCTCGGGCCTGGTCGAGGACTACACCGACCTCCCCGCCGGCGCCAACCTGACCGTCACCGAGGGCGACGGCGTCGAATTCGACGCCCCGGGGATCGAGTTCACCGGCCGCGTCGTCGACGACGGCGCCCTGCTGGAGTGGAGCTCCGACGACGGAAACACGGGTATCGTCGCCTGGGTGCTGGAGCGCGACGGCGGGCGCCTGATCGAGCTGGAAGCCTCCCGCTCCGCCTTCCTGGACCGCGACGCCGCCGCCGGACGCGCGCACCGCTACCTGCTCACCGCCCTGACCGCCGAAGGCCCCGCCCACAGCTACGGCCCCGTCGAGCTGCGCATCCCCGAAGACTCCCCGGCCGACTTCCGGCTCTCGGTGCCCTGGCCCAATCCGGCCTCCGACGCCTCGAGCTGCCGCTACGCCCTGCCCGAGGGGGTCACCGGCGAGCTGGCCCTCTACGACTGCGCCGGTCGCTGGCTGAGCTCGCTTTCCCTCACGGGCCGGGGCGAGGTCGAGCTCGAGACCGCCGCCCTGCCCGCCGGTGTCTACCTGCTGCGCCTGAGCGCCCCGGCGCGCTCGATCACCCGCAGGGTACTTGTGCGCTAGCGCCCCCGACGTGCTATAATTAAAGCAGTTCTCCACCCGGCACCCGGCGCCTGTGAACCAGCCCCGCGCTCATCATCGCTCACAACGTCGATACGCACCCGTTTCCTCACCCCTCACTGTCCGACCTTTGACATGCGACCCGCGCCGAGTCCGCGGTCCGTTTTCTCCGCTTGATCCGTTTCGAGGAGGAACGATGCTCCAAGCCTGGCACATCTGGCTGATCGTCGGTTTCCTGTTGGCCCTTTCCGAGATCCTGGTCCCCGGTTTCTTCCTGCTGCCCTTCGGTGTGGCCGCCGGAATCTCGGCGGCGGTTTCGCTGACCGGAATAGGCGTCGTCTGGCAGTTGACCATCTTCGTCCTCGGCGGCGCACTGCTGGTCTTCCTGACCCGACGCTTCTTCGTCCGCGCCGATCGCAGCTCCGGCGAGGGCGAAGCCAAGACCAACATCGAGGCCCTGGTGGGCAAGAGCGCCGTGGTCACCCAGCCCGTGGCCTACGAACGCCGCGGCTACGTCAAGGTCGGCGGCGAGGAGTGGGGCGCCGTCTACCCCCACGACGACGACACCGTGCTAGAGGTCGGCACGCGGGTGAGGCTCAAAGACCTGGACGGCATCAAGTTCATCATCGAGCCCTTACCCAAAGAAAAACAGGAGTAGCCAACCCCGTCCCGGGAGGTCCATCCCCCGGCACCGGGGAGGAACACGCCGTCCCGGGCGGCCGATTAACCGCGCAATCCAGAACCCAATCCCAGATTCGGAGGTGCGACTTGGGATCCAGACTACGTTATTTGATCGCCCTGGTGCTTCTCGGGGCGGCTTCGGCCAGCTTCGCCGGGTTCTTCGAAACCGAGACCGGCGGGGTTGAGTGGGGCACGATCATCGCCATCGGCGCCGCCTTCATCTTCCTGATCATCTTCGCCGCGGCCGGCTTCAAGGTCGTCAAGCAGGCCGAGGTGATGATCATCGAGCGCCTGGGTAAGTTCCGCAAGGTCCTCAAGAGCGGCCTGCACCTGATCGTGCCCCTCGTCGACAAACCGCGCAAGGTAAACTGGCGCATGGCCCGCAGCGTCCGAGGACGGACCTACATCCAGCGCATCAGCACCGAGCGCGTCGACCTCCGCGAGCAGGTCTACGACTTCCCCGCCCAGGCCGTCATCACCAAAGACAACGTCCGCATGCAAGTCAACGCCCTGCTCTACTTCCAGATCACCGACCCGATCAAGGCCGTCTACGAGATCCTCAACCTGCCCCAGGCCATCGAGAAGCTCACCCAGACCACCATGCGTAACGTCATGGGCGAGCTGGACCTCGACGAGACCCTGATCAGCCGCGACGTCATCAACAACAAGCTGCGCATCGTCCTCGACGAAGCCACCGACAAGTGGGGCGTCAAGGTCAACCGCGTCGAGCTCCAGGACATCACCCCGCCGCCCGAAATCGAAGCGGCCATGCAGAAGCAGTCCACCGCCGAGCGCGAACGCCGCGCCACCATCCTCGAGGCCGAGGGCGAGAAGAAATCCGCCATCCTCCGCGCCGAGGGCGACCGCGAAAGCCGTATCGCCCGCGCCGAGGGCCTCAAGCAGGAAGCCATCCTCGAAGCCGAGGGCTACCGCCAGCGCCAGCGCCTCGAAGCCCAGG
Organism: Candidatus Coatesiibacteriota bacterium; assembly: GCA_014728185.1. Lineage (GTDB taxonomy): Bacteria > RBG-13-66-14 > RBG-13-66-14 > RBG-13-66-14 > RBG-13-66-14 > WJMB01. Next base: position 3,717 of record WJMB01000189.1, on the reverse strand, counting down.
GCGACGCCGACGCCCTGCGCCTGCGCGCCGAGGGCGAGTACGACGCCATCAACAAGGTCCAGGACGCCGTCGGACCACAGGTGGCGCCCAACTACCTCATCGCCGTCAAGTACCTGACCACCCTCAACCAGGTCAGCCAGGGCCAGGCCAACAAGATCTTCTTCCCCTTCGAGCTCACCAACGTCCTGGGCAGCGTCGGCACCCTCACAGAGATGTTCCGCGGCACCGGCGGCGCCTAAACGCTCCGCTCCGCAGAACACCGCCGAACACCGGCAACACAGCAAGGGACGGCTCCGGCCGTCCCTTGCTTTTCACCCTTGCCAATTCCAAGACGAATAGGTAAAATAAGGTACTTGTTGCTTCATTTATGAACTAACTGACTTTGGGAGATACGATGGCTAAATCCATTTCTTCTTCTGTGACCTCCTTTCTTAAAAAACTTCGTCAAGAGCTCGCCAGCGGGAAAGCCAGCGAGCGCTCATACTACCCTGCCTTAAAATCATTAATCGAGAACTGTGGTGAGAAAATTACGGTACAGATAGAGCAGACGGGCGAGCCCGGCACACCCGATCTCAGCGTCACTCGAAAGGCCAACCGAATCGGTATCGTCGAGGTCAAGGACATCTCTGTCAATCTGCAGGAGCTGCACAACAACGCCTTTGCCGGTAAGACCGACCACAACTCCGCACAGTTCCGTAGTTATCTCGAACGCTACGACAACATCATCTACACCAACTGTATCGAGTGGCGACGTTATCGCGAGGGTAAGCTCGTCCAAACCGCTGTAATCGCCCACCGGACCACCGACGGTAAACTGCTCAAGAATAAAAACGAGCAAATCAAGGCTTTTAAAAATCTCATTGCTGTCTTTTTAGCCGCAAAACCCGAGCCTCTGGGCACCCCCGAGGAACTGGCCCTCGAAATGGCCCGCCTGACTCGCGTCCTGCGCGACAACACCAAAACGTGCCTGGATGGTGGTAACGAATACCTCAAAGGACTACACAACGCTTTCCGCAAGGAGCTCGTCCACGGTCTCAAGCACAACGAGTTCGCCGATATGTACGCCGAGACCGTAGCCTACGGACTATTCACCGCCCGGATGATGGGCGGCGCCACCGGTTCCTTCGACCGCACCATCGCCGCCAAAGCTCTCCCTAAAACAAATCCCTTCCTGAGAGGCGTCTTCAAGTCCCTGGCGGACGACGACAACCTACCTAGCGAACTCGTCTGGATCGTCGAGGACCTGGCTTCCCTCATCGGCGCGGCGAAGATGCACGATATCGCCGCAGAACTCGAGCGCTTTGGCGACAAACACCGCCAAACCGAAGACGTCGTCGAGCACGATCCTATCATCTACTTCTACGAGCACTTCCTACGGGCCTATGATCCTAAAAAGGCCAAGCAGCGCGGTGTCTACTACACCCCTCTGCCCGTGGTCAGCTACATCGTTCGCTCCATCGACGAGCTGCTGAAGAGCGAGTTCGACAAGCCACGCGGCCTGGCCGATCAGGACGTCGTCATTCTCGATCCCGCCTGCGGCACCGGAACATTCCTCTACGAGGTCGTCCGGCTCATCTGGGATCGCGAAAAGAACAAAGGCCCCGCCCACTGGAACGACTATGTACCCCGGCTGCTTCAACGCCTTTTCGGCTTTGAACTCCTGATGGCTCCTTACACCATCGCTCACCTCAAGCTATCCGAGCTGTTACGCGAAACCGGCTACGAATTCCCTAAAGACCAGCGCCTCGGCGTCTACCTGACCAACACCCTGGAGCAGGCAGAGAAGCACGCAGAGCAGATATTGGCCCCCGGCGTTTTAGGCTCTATTACCAAGGAGCGCATACATTCAGACAGAGTGAAACTCGATGAACCCGTGATGGTCGTCCTGGGCAATCCGCCATACTCAGGGCATAGTGCCAATAAGGGCAAGTGGATTTGCAATGATCTCTTAAAGAAAAACTTCACATTACCAAACGGAAATAAACAACCAGGATACTATGAAGTTGATGGTAAGCCTATAGGTGAGCGAAATACAAAATGGCTTCAGAACGATTACGTTAAGTTTATTCGCTGGGCTCAATGGAAAATTGCCCAGTCTGGGCGAGGAATTATAGGGATAATTACCCCTAATAGATATTATGATGGCGTAATACTGAGAGGTATGAGACAAAATCTTATATCTTATTTTGATGACATATATTTGCTTGATTTATACGGTAGTATAAAACGAGAATTTCCTACCGATGATGGGAGCAAGGATGAAAACGTATTTAATATAGAACCAGGTGTTGCTATAAGTATATTTATAAAAGGCACACAAACAAAAGCACTTTATAAAGCAGGTGTTTCCGGACAGCGCGCACACAAATACAAACTACTATCTCGTAACGACGTAACAACAATTAAATGGGATCGACTAGCCCCCATAAAACCCTATTATTTATTTATTAAATTATTAAGTAAAGACTACATTGTAGAAGAGTATGGCTCACATGAGCCTATAAGTATAGCGTTTACTTCATTTTCAGTAGCCATTGTAACAGGAGATGATAAAAATAAAATAGGTTTTTCAAAAAACGAACTGAAAAGAACAGCATCAGTGAATAATATAGCTATGGATACGGCAGAAAAATGTAACTACCGCCTCTTTGATAAGCGTTTCATTTTGTATGATAGGAGTCTATTAGAAAGAGACCGTTACAATATCATGAAACACTTTATAGGCCATAGTAATATTGGTTTAGTATCAACACGCCAACACTCACAATATACTACATGGAGGCTATCCTGGGTCACTAGTATTATTATCGAATCATGTTTTATCTCTGATAAAACAAGCGAGATTAACTACGTGTTTCCACTTTACAAATATCCCGCAGTATCCAAAGCAGACGATAAGGAACTCGAAGTTGACAGTGAGCAGGACGGCCGCCAACCCAACTTGTCCGACGATTTTGTCGATCAGTTCCTAACGGCCATCGGCGCTGAGCGAATGGTTAATTCAAAAGTCGTCGGCGAGCGCAGTCCCGACCGGAGCACCATCTACCCCGAAGATATTTTCTACTACATCTACGCCGTACTCCACAGCCCGACTTACCGCGAGCGCTACGCGGAGCTACTGAAGATCGATTTCCCACGAATCCCCCTGCCTAAAGACTACGCCAGCTTTGACAAGCTGGCCGCCTCCGGGCAAAGGCTAACCGAGTTGCACCTGCTAAAGGACAAGGAAAACTGGGATTGGGGCGAGCTGGGCCAGCGTGGCGAAGCGCTCGATACTACGGTCTGTGAGGTGGCTTATGACGATAACAAGCAAGAAGTTGTGTTCGATATCAAGAAGCCCCCTGCCGAACAACTCCGCATAGGGCCGGTACCGCCGGAGATCTGGAACTTCCACGTTGGTGGGTATCAGGTACTGAACAAGTGGCTTAAAGACCGTAAGGGTCGCAATGTAACCCTAGACGAATACGTCCCGATAATCATCGCCCTCAAGGAGACAGACATGATTATGCGAGTGGAAATCGACCCTGTGTTTAAGGAGATGCTAGGTCTTTAGCGTTTGACTCGTAGTTCATTGATAACCACCCGGCGGGGGTAGGCTTCCCCGCCGGGTTTGCCATCCCCGTTTTCGTCAAAACGCATAAAAAACTTGAAACGGAGCGATGTTTGGTCTATTCTACCCTAATTGATTGATCGACGACACCCGCCGAACGGCCGCAT
>WJMB01000188.1 GCA_014728185.1 Candidatus Coatesiibacteriota bacterium | reverse complement strand
CTACTTCGGCTTGCCGAAGCAGAGGATCGTCGCCGTCTGGTTGATGTGGCCGATGTACTGTTCGCCGTAGGTCGAGAAGCCGGCGAAGGTCCGTTCGCCCAGGGCGTTGACGAAGGGTGCCACGATGCCGCGGCTCTCGAGTTCCAGGTGGCGTAGAATGCAGTTGAAGACGAGCATCGCGCCGATGGGCCGTCCGAGGCTGGTTTCGGCCTCGGCCACGTCGCGTTCGGTGTCGCCGGGGATGTCGGTGTTGTCGAGCAGGTGCAGCTTGGAGCCTTCGTCGACGCGGCAGTAGAACTTGACGCCGCGTCCATCGAGGATCTGCTGGGGGCTGCGCACGTAGGGCTCGTCGCCGACGGCCAGGCCCAGGGGGTGGCTGGTCATGGCCTCCTGGTCGAGCTCCTCCGGGGCTATCCCCAGGGCGGCGGCGTAGGCCTCGACGGCGGGTTTGCCGTCGAACTCGTAGACGGTGCGTTCGGCCGGGTCGACCCGGGTGGCCTCGAGGGTGGTCTCACGCATCGAGAAGCTCTGGGTCTTGGCGATGGTGTAGGGGACTTTGAGCTTGATCAGGGCCAGCACGGCGGCGTCGGAGTAGGCTTTGTCCTCGCAGAAGATCCAGGTTTTCTTGAACTTGAGGTCGTCGCCGGCGGATCCGCCGATGAACAGCACGTCGGTCACACCGCCCAGGGCGACCATCAACTGCTCCTCTCCGCCGGAGAGGCCGTCGGCCAGGACAATGCCGACGTAGCGCTCGGTGTCCAGGTTCAGGGACTCCTCGCCGAACTGGCCGGCCAGGTAGCGCACGGCCTTGGTGGCGCCGGCGGCGCCCTTCGAGAGCTCGGTGACAACGGCCAGCTCGACGCCGGAGGCGTAGCTGGGCGGCAGGTAGAGCCCGACGACGGAGTTCTTGGTCAGGCCGCGCGGGGAGAGCTCCCCGGCGGTGGTGCAGCCGATGACCTTGCAGAGCTGGAACTCGCTCTTGACCGCCCAGGACATCGCCTCGGGCTGGTAGGCCGTCGAGGCGAAGTAGACGAACAGACCGCCCCGGGCTCCGCCGACGGCCTCCTTGAGCTCCCGGGCCGCCACGCCCGGGGAGACGGCGTTGCTGAAGGCCCAGCGGGACTCGAGGGTGGGCTCCTGGGTGGACTCCTCCTCGAGGCGGGCGGCCAGGCGGCTGACATCGATGCCCAGGTTCTTGCCGATGCCGATAACCCGCTCGACGATGGCTGGATCGTCGGGGGAGTCGATGGTGAAGGACTCCAGGGGTCGCCCCAGTTGGACGGCGATCTTCTCGCGGGTGGAGCGGACGATCTCGCTTTTTCCCCTGGAGCGGGCCTTGATGATCTCCTCGATCAGGGCGGCGATGATTCCGGGCATCGGTGAACCTGCCTATCTTGCGCTTGGGGCCGGGAAGGCCGCGGCTTACTGGGTTGGCGACGGTGCCAATCGGCAAAGTACGGCTGATAGGGCCGATTGTCAAGCAAAGGTAAAGGATATAAACAGTTTAGCAGAATCACAGCGGCATCGGCAAGTCTTGGTGAGCGGACCCCGTCGAATGCTATACTATCAGCGTGCCGCCCCTTCTTCCCGGTCGTTACTACGTCCATGGAGACCTCAAACCAGGAGGCCCCCGATGCGTCGTCGCATCCCCGTCCTGTTGCTGCTGTTGCCGATAGCCTGCGTCGCCGGCGAGGTCGTTGACCTGGCCGTGACCGACTTCCAGGCCCTGGGCGTCTTTCCCGACCAGGCTCAGGCCGTGGCCGAGATCATCCGCACCGAGCTGGTCGGCCTGCCCGGGGTGCGGATCATCGAGCGCTCGCGGCTCAACGCCGTTCTCGAGGAGCGCAGCCTGACCGCCGCCGGCCTGACCGCCGACGAGGCCGCCGAGGTCGGTCAGCTCACCGGGGCCGACTTCGTCGCCGTGGGCTCCCTGGCCGCCCTGGGCAGCACCTTCACCGTCAGTGTGCGCCTGGTCGAGGTGGACAGCGCCGAGGCCGTCCTCGGCGAAACCCAGACCGTGGGCGACGCCGGCGAGTTGCCCTGGGTCTGTCGCGGCCTGGCCATCAGCCTGGCCAAGACGATGGGCCAGGAGACCGCCGAGGTGGTCGTTCCGGCCGCTTCCGGCGGTGAGCGTCCCGCCGCCGAGGAGTTGAGCTTCTACAAGCACGGCGAGTACGAGAGCCCCCGGGCCGTCTTCGACGGCGCCGAGACCTCCCTGGTCGTCTGGGCCCTGGAGCTGGAGCGGGCAGACACCGCCCTGCCTCAGAGCTACCCCGTCACCCTGGAGTGGCTGGATCCAGCCGGCGAGGTCCGTTGGGAGGAGGTCCGCGCCGCCGAGTTCAGCGCCGGTCAGGCCGAGCTGCGGGTCATCGGCGGCAAGGGCTACACCGAGCCCGGCGACTGGGAGCCGGGACGCTGGACGGCCCGGGTGATCCTGGACGGCGAACAGGTGCTGACACGGACGTTCCTCATCGAGTAGCGCTGTTTTAAGCGGAGGTCGGCATATGCCGGTCGTTGCCCGGAGGGTCCGGCCGCCCCCCGGCCCCCTCGCCGCACTAGAGCAAGGGCATGATGCCCCCCCCACTTGGCAGCGGCCATGCCGGTTTCCGCTCAAGCAAAGGACGGCCCCATAGGGACCGTCCTTTGCAATATCACTGATACCGCTTACTGTTTGCCAACACCTGCTAGGCTCCCTCGCCGCACTTGAGCAGGAGCTCGTGCCAACGGCGGTCGACCTCGGCCTGGATCTCGTCGATGATGTCCTGACGAAGATCGGGCTTGAACAGGTGGCGGAAGCGGCCCTGGGGCATCAGCCAGTCGACGACGGGCTTCTTTTCCTTGGGCTTGTGGTTGAGCTTCCACTCGCCGTCGATTACTTCATACAGCGGCCAGAAACAAGTCTGCACGGCCAGCTCGGCCATGTCGAAACTCTGGTTGGGAGCGATGCGCCAGCCCGGGATGCAGGGCGAGATGGCGTTGACGAAGCAGGGCCCCTCGGTGTAGAAGGCGGTGCGCATCTTGCGCATGAAGTCGTTGGGACGGCTGGGCACTGACTGGGCCAAGTAGGGCAGCCGGTGGGCGGCCAGGATGCCGGTGAGGTCCTTGTTGAACTGGGGCTTGCCCAGGCGCTTCTTGCCCGCCGGCGCTGTGGTGGTGCTGGCGCCTCGGGGGGTCGCCCCGGAGCGCTGGTAGCCCGTGTTCATGTAGGCCTCGTTGTCGTAGCAAAGATAGACCATGTCGTGGCCGCGCTCCATCGCCCCGGAGAGGCTCTGCAGGCCGATGTCGTAGGTGCCGCCGTCGCCGCCGAAGGCCAGGAATTTGTAGTTGGCCTTGACGCGGCCCTTGTCTTTCAGGGCGCGGTAGGCGGTCTCGGCGCCGGAGCAGGTGGCCGCCGAGTTCTCGAAGGCGTTGTGGATGTAGGAACACTTCCAGGCGCTGTAGGGGTAGATGGTGGTCGAGACCTCCATGCACCCCGTGGCCGCGGTGACGACGACCTCGTCCTCGGGGTCCAGGCTGTGCAGGGCCTGCCGCATGATGATGGTCGCGCCGCAGCCGGCGCACATCCGGTGGCCGCCGGTCAGGCGCTGCCGGGTGGTCGCGGCGATCTCCTTGAAGCTTGCCATCGTGGTGCCTCCCGCGCTAGGCCGACGAGCCGGCGGGCTCGCGGACGTTGAGGTAGCCGTGCTGGTCGGCGCTGCCACCGCCGGCCAGAGTCTTCAGTTCGGCGAACAGGGTGTGGATGTGTTCGTTGTCGACGGTCTTGCCGCCCAGACCGTAGGTGCGGCTGATGATCTTGGGACGGGCGTCCATGTCGAACATCACCGAGCGCAGCTCGTTGTAGACCGGGCCGCCCAGGGCACCGAAGCTCTCCAGGCGGTCCATCACCGCCACGGCTTTTACGTGGGACAGGGCGTCGGCCAGCTCCTCGCCCGGGAAGGGACGGAAGCAGCGCAGCGAGAGAGCGCCGACCTTTTCGCCCTTGGCGCGCAGCTCGTCGACGACGTACTCGACGGTGCCGCCGGTGGAGTTGAGCACGATGATCGCCGTCTCGGCGTCATCGAGGTGGTAGGGCTTGAAGTAGCCGTAGTCCCGGGTGCCGAACTTGGCGGCGAACTCCTTCGAGACATCGAGCATGACCCGGCGGGCGGCGTTCATCGCGTCGATCTGCCCGCGCTTGTGCTCGAAGTAGTAGTCGGAGAAGTCCAGCGGGCCGATGGTCACCGGCAGCTCGGGATCGAGCAGGTGGTTGGTCGGCTCGTAGGTGCCGATGAAGGCCTGGACGTCGGCCTTGTCGTAGACGGTGACGTTCTCCATCCCGTGGGAGGTGATGAAGCCGTCCAGACAGACCATGGTGGGCAGCAGCACGTCGGGATGCTCGGCGATGCGCATCGCCATGATGGTGTTCTCGTAGGCCTCCTGGGCGTTACGGCTGTAGAGCTGAATCCAGCCCGAGTCACGGCAGGCCATCGAGTCGGAGTGGTCGCACTGGATGTTGATCGGCGCCGAAAGGGCGCGGTTGACCACGGGCATCACGATGGGCAGGCGCGTCGAGGCGGCGATGTAGACGATCTCGAACATCAGCGCCAGACCGTTGGCGCTGGTGGCGGTCATCGTCCGGGCACCGGCGGCCGAAGAGCCCACGCAGGCGCTCATCGCCGAGTGCTCGCTCTCCACCAGCACCAGCTCGGTGTCCACCTCGCCGTCGGCGTGGAAGTCGGCGAATTTCTGCATCAGCGCGGTCTGGGGGGTGATCGGGTAGGCCGCCACCACGTCGGGGTTGATCTGCATCATCCCGTAGGCGACCGCCTGGTTCCCCGTCAGCGCGATTGTCTTCTTTGCCACGGTTCCTCCTTCCGCCCGCGGACGGCTCGTTCACGTTCGGGGAACGTCCGCCGGCGGTTCGTGTGGATGTCGAAAACTTTGAACAGGGCCGGACCGCCTACTCGACGGTCTCCTTGGTCATGGTGATCGCCCGGACCTTGTCGGGACAGGTCTCGGCGCACAGGCCGCAGCCCTTGCAGTGCAGGTAGTCGTGACCGGTGATCTTGCGCGTCTCGGGGTCGAAGGTGATCGCCGAGTCCGGACAGAAGATGAAGCAGCGGAAGCAGTGGATGCACTTGTCGGCGTGCCAGACCGGACGGTCGGCGCGCCAGGCGCCGGTGTTGTAGTCCTGGGCGTTGCGGCTGTAGAGCTGGATCCAGCCCGAGTCGCGGCAGGCCATCGAGTCGGAATGGTCGCACTGGAT
>WJMB01000187.1 GCA_014728185.1 Candidatus Coatesiibacteriota bacterium | reverse complement strand
GAATCCGACGTTGTTTTCGAGCAAAACACCCCCCGCTCTGCTGCAAGAAACGTGCCAACGCCGGGCGGGGGGGAAGGTTGTCGTGGGAAGAGCGTTTTACAAAGGTCGCCGGTCGTTTGCAGCGAGGTGAGCCGTTCCCCGCGCGGTTTCAGTTATCCGTTTCTTCCAGCGGCCGCAGGCTTATCATGACCTCGCGCACGCCCTCGAGGGTGCGGACCCGGCGCCGGACCTCCTCGCCGACGGCGTGGGCGGCCTCCAGGGACGATCCGCCCTCGAGGCTCAGCTCCAGCTCGACCAGCACACCGTCGGAGCGCCGGTAGAGACGCAGACCGCGCAGCCTGAGCACATCCTCGACGCAGTCGACGGCGGCGGTGATCCGCTCTCGCAGCTCGCGATTGCGGCGGCCGTCGATCTCCCCGGCGGCCTCGGCGGGTTCGACGTGGATCATGATCCGCCCCAGTCCGCGTTGGCTGCGCCGCAACCAGGCGTCGATGTACTCGGTGATCCGGTGGGCCTCGAAGACGTTCATCTCCGGGTCGACGTTGACGGTGAGGTCCACGGCGATGTTGGAGCCCAGGTGGCGGGCGCAGAGCCGCTCGACGCTGTGAACGCCGGCGACGTCGCCGACGTGGCCGGCCAGCTTCTCGCGCAGCTCCCGCTCCACCCCGGTGTCGATGAGTTCGCGGGCGCTGTCCCGGGTGATGCGCACCCCGGCGGCCAGAACGAGCAGGGAGACCAGCAGGGAGCCCAGGGGGTCGAGGAAGGTCCATTCGGGCAGCAGGGGGGCGGCGGTAACGGCGGCCAGGGCCACCAGGCTGGAGAGGGCGTCGCTGCGGTGATGCCAGGCGTTGGCCCGCAGGGCCGTCGAGCCGGTGCGTCGACCCACGGCGCGGGTCCAGCGGAAGAGCACTTCCTTGACGATCAGGGAGAGGGCTGCGGCGACGGCGGGCAACCAGCCGATCTCGACGGATTCAGGGGAGCGGATGCCTTCGAGACCGCGCCAGCCCAGCAGCAGCGCGGCGCCGATGAGCAGCAGACCGATGACGAAGCCCACCAGGGTCTCGATGCGTCCGTGGCCCCAGGGGTGCTCCTCGTCGGCGGGACGAGCGGCGAAGCGCACACCCAACAGCACCAGCACGTCGGTGATCAAATCGGAGAGGGAGTGGACGGCGTCGGAGACCAGGGTGGCGGAGTTGCCCAGGGTTCCCGCGGCGAACTTGACCCCGGCCAGCGTCAGGTTGGCCCCGGCGCCGACCCAGGTCACCCGGCGCTTGGCGCGCTGGTCGGCGCGTTGGTCGCTCTGTTTTGATTCAGCGGAGTCCACGGCCCTAGAACCAGAATCCGCCGAGATAGGAGCTGCCGCGCACCAGCGTCAGGTAGTAGATATGGAACCAGATGACGGCCCCGGAGATGGCCATGCCGATCAGTCCGGGGACGAAGCCGCGGAACCAATTTCGCGAGCCGAAGCTGAATACGGGCACGGCGGCGCAGACGAAGCCGGCCAGGGCGAAGGGGATGCTGAGCACCAGCACATAGGGGATCAGATAGATGAAGAATGCGGCGATCCCCAGAGCCATGGCGATGAAGCCCAGGATGACCTTGCCGAAGTCGATGTTGATGTTGACGCTGCCGTCTTCGCCGAAGCCGAAGAATTTTTCATAGCTCTTGCGGTCCTTCCCGCAATTGTCGTGTTTGCCGCCGTTCTTGGAGATTTCTTTCTCTATCTCCTTGTTGATCTCCTCGTTGATCTTCTTGCCGATGTTGGGAATCTCAGTCATGATTCTCGACCTCCGGGTGTGCGTTAAAGTGGTTTGATCCAGCCGCCTTTAGTCTAGCACCTTTTTGGTCGATAAGACAAGGTCTCAATAAACTTCGGCCAACTTTTTTTCATCCTCGGCATCGAGAGGGTGTCGAGTCAGTTTGCGCAGCAGCCCTTGAGGCAGTCGGCGCGGCAGGGGCAGCTCGCGCAGTTGGGGAGCGCCGACGCGCAGATGGCCGCCGGAGAGGGCCAGACTCCCGTAAAGCCCACGATAGATACTCCCGACGAATCCGCTGATCAGCAGATTGGCCAGCGCCGGCAGGGGCAGCGGCGGAGCTGCGTCGGTCCGTGTTGTCAGGCAGATCACGCTGACCGCCGCCGCCAGGCCGCCGGGGTCGTATCGCGCCCGCAGACCGCCGTCGCGCGTCGTCATCCCGCCGACGAGGACCTTGGGCGCGTCGTAGAGCTTGGCGCGGCGGGGAGAGACGGCGGATCGTTCGAGGCGGGGACGTTCGTAGTCCCGGCCCAGGTAGCGCGCCGAACCGCTGGGATCGGTCAGGGAGCCGCTGGTGACGAAGGGCCAGCCGTCGTCACCGGGCGCGTTTTCTGATGAGCCCTCGCGCATCCCCGGGCGCAGGGCGTAGGCTTCGGTCACGCTCGCCCCGGACCGCGCCGTGTAGAACCCACCCAGCCTGGGGTTGTCCTGAAGGCCGAGTAGGAGGTCGAGCTCGGGAGAGAGCAAGGGTCCCCAGTTATCGGGCAGGGGGCGGGGGGGCCGGATGCTGTGCCGGTCGCCGCCGCGCCGGCGCAGCTCCAGCATCGACCCATCCAGGATTCGGCCGCGACGCAGCAGGACCTGTACCGGGTAGGCCCCGGGGGCATCGAAATGGTCCTCGTCGCTGAAGTCGCCCAGGTACTCGAGCTCGGCGCGCCGCGCCACCCAACTGCGCCAGGCGGCGGCGTAGCCGGCGCTCAGTATCTTGTTGGGCAACACCAGACCGACGCGGCCGCCGCGTCGCACCAGGCGCAGGGCCAGCTCGGCGAAGAGCACCGCGGCGTCGACAGGACCCCGGGCGCAGGCGAAGCGCTCCTTAAGGTGAACCTTGAGTTGCGGTCCGAAACGGCTGCGCCGTTCGATGGCGTTGAGAAAGGGCGGGTTGCCGACCACGGCGTCGAAGCCGCCGTCGGAGAGGACCCGCCCGAAGGCCGCCCGCCAATCCAAGCCCCGGGGCCGCCCCGGCGTCGGCGGGCGGCGATGATCGGTCAGGGCGTCGGCGTGGAGGATGGAACACCGCCAAGCCTCAACGGGTGTCCCGGCCAGTTCGGCCAGGCGGCGCCGGGTCATTCCGGCCGCCTCCGCGTCCAGCTCGACGCCGTGAAGCAGCCCGGGCAGACGTTGTCGGACGCCGGGTCCCCACAGGGAGATCAGCCGTCGCGCGGCCGCGACGAGGAAGGCGCCGCCGCCGCAGGCCGGGTCGAGCAACCGGGGCGCCGCGCCGCCGTTCCAGCGCTCCAGGATGCGCCTGAGCAGGGGCGCGCTGAGTGCGGGCGGGGTGTAGAAGGCACCGCGCCGTCTGCGCCCGAGGCCCGCGGTTTCAGCGATCGCGGAACTATTGCGGATCAACGCTGCCGACATCGGGATGATCCAAAGAGAATATTGGGAGGGGGTATACCGCACGGGGACCGGCCGGTCGCCGGTCCCCGTTGCTTCTGGAGTCGGAGTTCGCTAGTTGGCTTTGATGCGGCCCCAGGTTGTCCGTTCGACATCCGTGCCGTCGTCGGTGACCGTCCAACCGGCGAGATCGATGGGGTCTTCGTAGATGAGTGTACCTGGATTGGTGTAATAACCGAAGACCGCGTTGTCGTAACCGGCGTAGTTGTTGTAGTAGTTGTCGAAGCTCACGGTGATCGAGGTGGCATCGGTGGGGAACCAGGGCGAGAGGGCCTCGGCGTTGAAGGTCCAACTGGGATGCTCGTCGGAGTCGCACTGCCAGTTGCTGCCCGAACCGAAACCGTGGTCGGTGTCGGCCTCCCAGGTGCCCGGTTCTCCGTACTGGTTGACCAGCCAGGTCTCGCCACCCTCGAAATCGCTGTCCAGGAAGACCTTGCCGTCGACTTCAACCTCGACGTTGTCGATGACCCAGTAGTACAGGTAGCTGTACCCGTTGGTGTCGTAGAGATACGATAGACAGGCCAGTTTTCCCTCATTGGCTCCGGAGATGTCATGGACTTCGTAGGTTAAGCCGGAGTCGCTGTTCCAGTTGAAGACCTCGTGGAAAGTGCCCGAACCATAAGCGGAGGCAAAAACCTCGAACTGATTGAAACGGAAGCCTTCATCGACTCCGGATGCATCGGAAACCCAGCGAAGCTTGGGGGTGATATTGCCACCCGCGTACTCGACGAGATTGACGATGACCGACGTGGACGAGGCCGAATCAGCAAAGGTGTGCACCAGGTCGTCATTGACGTACAACTCGGTGTAGTCGCCAGAATCGGCTGCGTTCTGACTGTAGGAGATGAACACGTAGGCACCTTGATAGCCTGAGAGGTCAATCGGGCTGTCCAGGGTCATCGCGGCGTCGTCGTTGGAGCCGTACTCGGTCAGTCCGTCGCGGACGCAGCCGATGTCGGAGCCGACGATCTGCCAATGGGCGTTATGCTCGGTGCCGGGCAGGGTGCCGGCGTTGACCGCGGCCGCCGCCAGCAGGCAGCCGACGGGAACCAGCATCAAGAGGATCAGTTTCTTCATGGTCTTCTCCTTTGTCAGCGGGGGCCGTCGCGAAAGACGGAGAACTGGCGTGTTCTGATAGACCGGTCTTCAAACGCCGAATATCCACGGAGGCTCGCTTGCCGAGGTCCTTGATACCGGCTTACCCTTAAACGGTTTCCCTGATTGTGTCTTTGGTCTAACACTTGGCTTGCTCTTGGTCTTGCTTGCCCTTTGTATTTATTAAAATAGACCAAGACACGGTCCCTGTCAACAAAAGCCCGCCCTGAGCTCGGTTGCTTCTTGATTAAAGGGAGGAAAAAGGGGGATAATGGGGGGGCGCCGGAGCGATGAGCTTCGGCAGGGGCGCAATCCTCCGCGTGTCGTGTCATAAACCGGGCTACTGAAGGCGTGGGACGACCAAAATACGATCAGCCACCATTCGGCCTTCTTGATAAAGGGGTTACTTGATATTGGGCTCACACTCGCTAATGAATCGGAATAGTTAGCTAACTTATTTATAAATGCTATACGGCTCGTTGGCTGTCCTTTTCGTTTCAACCGATTGTCGGCAGTAACCCTCGACTTGCCCTTTTTGCAACGGAAAACCAAAAGATAATCGAGCCTGTCTACCATCCTCTAAGCTAACAATGAACAACAGGCTGAAAGCAGACTATTACATGGATCAGCACCTGCAACAGCTAGCCGCCTATATAAGTTAGCCTATCATGAGAAACATAGCCTAAGGGATCATCAAAAAATAACTGGACATACTTTATAACTTAGAGTTTGTTACTCGTTATTAAACCGGTAATTCTCGCTAATAGATTGTCATTCAAAGCTTTCTAGCATACATAACCACCATTGTCTTGCTGCCGATTTGTGGCCGTCCACCTCGCCTTGCAATTAGTTTTGTGTAAAGCTGGAGCCTGTTCGCTCACCCAAAGGTTTTGGGATTATCACAGGTAAGTGAACAGGCACGCATCGCCATTGGCTTGTTAGTATTCGCCTAGGGATACTATAACCCGCTCGGACCGCGTCGCGATTGTAATCTGCTGATAATACACGTGTAGTGGCAGATGGGCCTGTCACTTAACGGCAGCAAAAAAGTGGCGGCTGCAAGGGGCCTGCTTGGTGGATAACCTATCCTGCTTAGTCGCGTGCAATTACCAGCCACCCGATTGCCACTCGAATCATAACTGCATCGTTATCAAGCAATAAGGTTGCGCATGCCAGTATCGGGATTAAAGACGGATGCACCCGAACAGCGAACACCTGCTCGGTGAGCCTTTCAATATCGGCCCTGCTTGGGAGCGGCTTGCCGGGCCGTCATCCCGCACCCGAAAAAGCTGCGTTATTAGTAAACACTCAATTGATATGTCCTTAT
>WJMB01000186.1 GCA_014728185.1 Candidatus Coatesiibacteriota bacterium | reverse complement strand
CCCCGGTCGAGGTGCTCGAGGACCTCGGCGGAGAGCAGGGGCTCGGAGCGCACCCGCAGGCCGTCGTCGGTCACCCGGGCCCGGCAGCCGGGGAGCAGGACGTTCCAGCCCAGGGGCTGGTGGGTGTAGCAGCCCAGGGGTCGGGGCTCCGGCACCGGCGGCGCCTGGCCGGGCTCGATGAAGTACTGGCCCGCGGCCGCCAGGGCGCAGAGTAACAGGCAGCTAATCAAGCGACGCATTCTGCTCCTTGGTTTCAAAAGAACCTGATCGAAAGGTCCGTTTGCTTTGAATCGGTTTGCCGGTGGTTACAAGCCGCCAAGCTCTTGCTCCACCAACAGCAGCACGAGCTGTTGACCAGCAAATGACTGTTGTTCTTAGTTCTGGAAGCGGGCCATCCAAGAGATAATCACTTATCGGCGTATCATTCACTATCGGCTTTCAAAACCCTTGAACGGGGCCAACAGCCTTCGGGTTCCAGTGGCCCTGAGTGGAAGTCGAGGATTATCGACACAAATCGGCGGCATGATAGTGTCAGCCATTTGCGTCATAAAGCATTGATTGACAATCTACCAGCGAGAAGCGCCGATCCAAAGACGAGTGATAATCCCAACCGGCTTGATATCTCAGTAGCTTGTAGGTTTTCGAGATTTTTCGTTTAGGGATCTCTTAACTGTCACGGACCGGGGTGTTACTGAATATCGTTCAATTATCAGCAGTTGGCGGGCTATCAGGTTTTCTCATCGAATGAGTTGTTTGTGGCAGGTACAGTGGGTTTCCACATTCCCAAGATGCCCGCTTAGACTTCTCGGCGCTCGATAAGCAACTGCTTGGCACCATTGGCCTCGATGAAGATGCATCGATCCCAATTAACACAATAACATGCATATACAACGAGTATGCGCCGATATGTGAAGGCAATAGTCTTCTCTTTTTTCGACATTGCCTCGTTTCAGCCGCTTTTACTAGGTGGGTCGGTGTTTCGAGTTGAAACTAGCTGGTCCGGGATCCTGTGTGATGCCTTCGTTTATCAGCCTCTCTCGAAAAGATCGCTTTGGGTTAACAATGTCGGTCTGATCGTTGTGATGATTGCACTTGTTTTTTCGGCCGACTCCTATCAAAGGTCCCGAGGCCTCAATACTCCTCCCGCTCCTTCGAGCGATCGCCCAGCAGCCTCTCCGGGCACCAGTTGGGCACCCAGACATCGGGGTCGGATTCGTGGATGTCGGCGTCGAGGAAGCGGTCGTCGAGGCGGACCAGTATCTGTCGGCGCACCTCGGCGAAGATCCAATCGGCCTGTTCGACGGCCAGGGTGTCCACGTCGTGGATGCAGGGCGAGTAGACCACGACCTCGACGTCGTCGTAACGGGCGGCCTGGGCCAGGTGGGCCAGGAAGACCTGGTACTGCAGGACCTCCTTGAAGAAGAATAGCCGGCTCATCAGCCCCTTGATGGGCTTCCGCTGGCCGTGGTAGCCGTGGAAGGCCGCCAGGATCAGCAGCTTCTTGCCGGGATGCTCGGCGTGGTGCTCGGCGATGACGCTGGGCAGGGGGGTCTTCTCGAGCATGGTCGGGTCGACGTAGCGTTCGCCCTCGAAGCGCCCCGGGCGCATCAGGGCCTGCATGGCCACCGAGCAGCGGACGGCGTCGATCAGGTTTCCCTCGCTGACGATCTTCAGCCGAGCGGTGCCGTCGTCGTGGGCCAGCAGGATGCGCAGGGGGGTCCGGCAGTCCTCGACACGCTCGACGCGCAGCAGCCGGCCGACCCGACCCAGCAGCTTGCGGCCGTTGATCAGCCCGTCGGCGACGTCCAGGTCCCACTTGCGGGTGAAAAGCCCCTTGAAGATGTGACCCCAGGCCACATCGACCAGGTCGCGGCGACGCAGGCCGCGCAGCATGGTCATCACCCGCTCCACGGGTGTGCCCGAGCACCACAGCGCCGCGGCGATGGCCCCGGCGGAACTGGACCAGACCGTGTCGACGTGGTTGTCGAGACCCAGCTCATCGAGGAAAGAGAGAATCGACAGGCTGGAGGCCAGGGCCAGCATGGCCCCGGAGCCCAGGGAAACCACGAAGCGGGTGTCGGGGTCGCGGACGCGCTCGCAGAAGGCGGAGTGGCGTTCGGGGTCCAGGGGCGGCGGATCGGCGAGGGGGTTGTCGGGATAGACCATGGCGGTTTCGTTTCTTCGGATTAACCGGCGGTGGTGCGGTCCGAGCCGGGTTGGTTGAACTATCCTGGTTTCAAACTGGAAAAAGCCGCGCAAAAGCGTCATAATTCTACAATACACTTTTTCCAGTTGACAGGACGTTATCCGCCTAAGGTGTTCCGCCGGTCGGGGCGTCCGATCCGGCGCGTCCGCCCCGCGCTATCCCTTTTCTTACCGCTCAATCCCTGGAGGTAACCCCCTTGCGCAAGATCATCCCGCTTCTATTGTCGGTGCTGATCCTGTCCGCCGCGGCGATACCGAAGATCGCCGTCGCCGACTTCGAGTCCATCGGCTGCGATGAGTCCGTCGGCCTGGCCCTGGCCGAGATCATCCGCACCGAGATCGCCGCCGAAGGCGTTTTCCGCGTCATCGAGCGCAGCCGCCTCGAGGACGTGCTGGCCGAGCAATCCCTGGGCACCAGCGGTCTGGTCTCCGAGGGCGATCTGATCGAGATCGGCGCCCTGCTCGGCGCCGACATGGTCGGCGTGGGCTCCGTCTCCCGCATCGGCGAGGTCTACACCCTCTCCGGCCGCATCGTGCTGGTGGCCACCGGCGAGGTCGTCGCCGCCGCCACGCGTAGCGTGGACGACGAAGAGGACTTGGTAGACGCGGCCCGGGAGCTGGCCAAACTCGACGCCGAGGAGTTCGAGCGCGAGATGGCCGTCCACCAGTCCCCCGCGGCCTACGACGTCTACATGAAGGGCGTGGCCGCCGTCGAGGCCGGTGACTATCCCGGCGCCGTCGAGCTCTTCGCGCGGGCCATCGAGCTGGACCCCGAGTACCCCCAGCCCTACCTGGCCCTGCTGAAGATCCTGGTCCACGGCGAGCGCTGGCCGATGTTCGTCGACGTGGCCGAGCAATACCTGGAGCACCATCCCGACGGCCCCCGCGCCGACGACATCCGCCGGGAGCTGGCCAAGATCGAAGCCGCCGTCGAGGACGCCTCCAACGGTCGTTAGGCCGACTGCCCCGGCCGTGGGGCAATGAACTCACTCGGCCGCGCGATAACCGGTCGCGACGGAGCCGCCCGGCGGTTGAAGACGGGCTTCAGATTGATTTCGAGCCGATATAAAACCCCGGGAGCTCTCTCCGGCGGCATTGCCGAGGGTCCCCGTACATGACGGCCCGGTAGTTAGCTTGCGCTTCCCGGGAAAACTGTACGGCTATAAGTATCGGCAATCAGCTATCGCGTAACACGGCTCCAACCGCCGCCCAGGCTCCGGAGCCGTCGGTCCCGCTTGATCATCCCCCCACCGGGATGCCCGGCAACGACTGAGCCTGGACTGATCGACGATCCCGCGAGTTATCTGGACCTGTGGAGCCATCTTTGAAGCGATGCAGCGGTTCCTCTCCGAGGGGCGGCTCGGAACACCCTTTCGATTCCCACCAGCCGT
>WJMB01000185.1 GCA_014728185.1 Candidatus Coatesiibacteriota bacterium | reverse complement strand
GCGCGACAGGCCCGAGGAGCTCGCCGCCGCCGAACACGAGGAGAAGAGCGCCGAGCGCTGGCAACTCGCCCGGGTCCTCGTCGGCGTCGCCCTCTCGTTGCCCCTCTTCGTCGGGATGTTTTGGGAGGCCCTGCACCTGCCCTGGATGATGCTGGGCCTCTCCACCCTGGCCCTGGCCTTCGTCGGCCGCCCCTTCTTCAAGGGCGCCTGGGGCGAGCTGCGGCGCCTCTCGCCGGGGATGGACACCCTGGTGGTCCTGGGTGCAGGCGCCACCTGGCTTTTCGGCGCTATCCGCCTCATCGGCGGTTGGCCCGGACCATACTACCTGGACGCCCCGGCGATGATCGTCACCCTCATCGGTGTCGGCAAGTACCTGGAGGCCCGGGCCAAGGGCCGCGCCGGACGCGCCCTGCGCGAGCTGTTCTCCCTGGCCTCGGACACCGCCCTGCTCCTTGATGAAAACGACGAGTACCGCGAGGTGCCCATCGTGGAGGTCGAGGTCGGCGACCGTCTGCTCGTCAAGGCCGGGGCCAAGGTCCCCGCCGACGGCGAGATCCTCAAGGGCTCCTCCAGCGTCGACGAGTCCATGCTCACCGGCGAGCCCCTGCCCGTGCCCAAGAGCGCGGGAGAAAAGGTCGTCGGCGGCACCGTCAACGGCAACGGCGCCCTCGTGGTCCGGGTGACCCAGCTCGGCGAGGAAAGCGTTCTGGCCGGGATCGTCCAGCAGGTCAAGCGGGTCCAGGCGAGCAAGCCGCCCGCCCAGCGCCTGGCCGACCGCGTCGCCGGGATCTTCGTCCCCGTGGTCCTCGCCCTCGCCGCGATCACCTTCCTGCTCTGGTGGCTCATCGGCGGGGTCGTCGAAACCGCCTTCGTCAACACCGTCAGCATCCTGGTGGTCGCCTGCCCCTGCGCCCTGGGCCTGGCCACGCCGATGGCCGTGATGGTCGGCTCGGGCATCGCCGCCAAGAGCGGCATCCTCTTCCGCGACGCCGCCGTGCTCGAACGCGCCACCAAGGTCGATACCGTCGTCTTCGACAAGACCGGCACCCTGACCCGTGGACGGCCCGAGGTCGGCGCCGTGAGCTCCTCCCGCTCCGAGGAAGACTTCCTCGGCATCGCCGCGGGACTCGAACGCGGCTCCAGCCACCCCCTGGCCCGCGCCGTCGAACGTGCCGCCGCCGGACGCGACATCGAGCCCGTCGAGTTCGACGAGGTCGAGGAGCGCCCCGGCCTGGGCCTCGTCGGACACCAGGGCGGCCAGCGGTATCTATTCGGTCAACTCAAGCTGCTCGAGGAGGAAGGCATCAACACCGACGTCGCCCACGGCTTCGAAAACGACCGCGGAGCCCTCGGCGCCGCCGCTCATCTTGCCGTAGACGGCGTTTACCTCGGCTCCCTGGCCGTCACCGACGAACTGCGCCCCGAGGCCGCCGAGGCCGTCGACGAGCTGCGCCACCTCGGTGTCACCCCCATCCTGGCCACCGGCGACCGCGAGGGTCCCGCCGGCGTCGTTGCCGAAGCGCTGGGCATCGAGGAGTTCCGCCACTCCATGTCTCCCGCCGACAAGGCCGAGCTGGCCGAAAAGCTCCAACGCCAAGGCCGCGTGGTCGCCATGGTCGGCGACGGCATCAACGACGCCGTGGCTCTGAGCGCCGCCGACGTCGGAGTGGCCCTGGCCTCGGGCACCGACACCGCCCTCGAAGCCGGCGACGCCACCCTCGTCCACGGCGGCGTCGGCGCTCTGGCCCGCATGCTGCGCCTCTCCCGCAAGACCCGCTCGACCATCAAGAGCAACCTCTTCTGGGCCTTCATCTATAACATCGGTATGCTGCCCGTCGCCGGCCTGGGATTCCTCTCCCCCATCCTGGCCGCCGGAGCGATGGCCTTCTCCTCGCTGTCAGTCTCCGCCAACGCACTGCTGTTGCGCAAGCGCGTCGATTGACCAGGCACCCAGGGGCCGGCGCGGTTGTTGCCCGCGGTCTCCCGGGAAGGGAGACCGCGGTGCGCAAGAACCGTGACGGACCCGGTCATCGCGAGAAATCCTTCGACTGCTCTTTACTAGGCCACACCGTTGCTCCCTTCGGACCCCTCCTGTCACGGCCGGCCTGTAAGCTACTCTTACGGCTGGTTAACAAACACAAGGAGGTCATTGATGGGAGCTTTCGCAATCTATGGAATCACCCATATCCTGGCGCTGATCATCTGCATCGTGGTGGGAGCGTCCAAGGGCCGCGGCGGCGTGGGGTTCCTCGTCGGCCTGTTCCTGGGCTGGATCGGAGTCATCATCGTCCTGGTGCTCGATAACAAGTACGACGAAGAGCGCCGTCATAAAGAGATGGTAGCCGCCGCCACCGGACAAGGCGGCTCCGTCATGGTCCGCTGCCCCCACTGCGGTGAGCTGGCCCCGGAGGGCAAGCGCTTCTGCCCGGACTGCGGCGGTGAGGTATAAAACCGCGCCAATCCTCGTAAAACCGGCCCGGGGTTGACCCCGGGCCTTTGTGCAGCTATATTACCCCTTGAACCCAGACAGGTTGAAAGCAAACCGAGCGGCGCTTCCCGGAGCCCGCCCCTCGACGGAAGGTTCTTATGCGACGCACCATCGCCGTTTTCATTCTCGCCGCCGCCATGACCGCCGCCGCGGCTGTCAGCGGCCCGACCCTGGAGCGCAAGCTGCCCACCCTTGCCGAGGGCGAGCTGCTCTGGATCAACATCACACTCAGCGAACAACTCGATCCGGCGGTCTTCCAGCGCATCCAGGCCGACCTGCCCCGCGAGGCGGCCCGGGAGGCCGTGGTCGATTTGATGAAGACCTTCGCCCGCCGGGAACAGACCGGCCTGCTGGCTGAACTGGCCGCCTGGGAGAGCGAGGGACGCGCGGCGGACATCCGCTCCTTCTGGATCACCAACTTCATCGCCTGTCGGGCCGATCGCTCGGTCATCAACGAACTGCTCGAACACCCCGAGGTGGCCCGCGTCGAGACCGGCTCCGACCGCCCCGACGAGTTCGTCGGCACGGGATCGCGCAGCGGCAATCCGGCCTGGAGCGTGATTACAGTCGGTGCGCCCTTCGTCTGGGACAACTACGGTTACTACGGTGATGGCTACGTCGTCGCCGTCTCCGACACCGGGGTCAATTACGAGCACTACGACCTGCGCGATCACCTCTGGATCAACTCCGACGAGACCCCGGACAACGGCATCGATGACGACTACAACGGCTACGTCGACGATTACTACGGCTACTACTTCGACGGCACCGGGAGCGGCGGCAGCGATCCGATGGACACCGACGGTCACGGCACCCACTGCGCCGGATCGGTATCCTCCGACGGCGCGGCGGGCATCGATTGCGGCGTGGCTCCCCAGGCCGATATCATGAGTCTGCGTACCTACATGTACGCCACGCACCAGGGCGAGATGGCCGTCTGGGAGTCCTGGCAGTACGCCCTCGACAACGGCGCCGACATCAGCTCCAACTCCATCGGCTGGAACTACGGCTGGAGCCCGGACCGCGCCACCTGGCGGGCCAACGCCGAAGCCGCCATGGCGGCGGGCATGACCATGGTCATCGCCGCAGGAAACGACGGTCCAGCCGATGAGACGGTCACCTGCCCCGGCGACGTGCCCGGCGTGATCACCGTGGGCGCCACCAAGATCACCGACGAGATCGCCGGCTTCTCCGGCCGAGGCCCGGTGGACTGGTCGACCATCGCCCCCTACTACGATTACCCCAACCTGACCAAGCCCGACGTCTGCGCACCGGGTGTGGACATCGTCTCCTGCGACTTCCAGAACATCCAGGGCTACCTCTGGGGCTGGAACGGCACCTCGATGGCCACGCCGCACACCGCGGGCACCGCCGCCCTGCTCCTCGACGCCAACCCCTCGCTGACCCCGGCCCAGATCCGCCAGGCCCTCGAGGACTACGCCAAGGAGCTGGGCGATCCGGGCAAGGACAACGTTTACGGCTCGGGCCGCATCAACAGTTTCGCCAGCGTTTCCGATTACGTCGGCAGCCCGGTTCTCGAGCTG
>WJMB01000184.1 GCA_014728185.1 Candidatus Coatesiibacteriota bacterium | reverse complement strand
GGTACTTCCTATTCGCAGAACGCCCTGCTCGACGACGCCTTCCTCGACCGCTTCTGCCTGCTCGAGGTGGAGGTGGACGACGATTATCTACTGGGCTGGGCCGATTACCTGGGCCGGTTGACGGCGGTGGATTCCGAGGAGGTCGGCCGGGTGCTGGCCTACACCGCCGACCATGACGCCGGCACGATGTTCCTCGGCCGTCCCATGCAGCTCGACGAGCAGGATCAGGAGCCCGTGGACAACGGCTTGAAGATCACCCCTTCGCCGCGCAGTTGGGAGGCGGTCATCCGGGTCAACAGCGTCGCCCTCAGGCTGGGGATTCACGGCGGGGCGGCCCACCGCCGGGTCTTGGGGGGCCTGATCGGCGCCGGACTGGTGGCCGGCCTGCTGGATACCGAGCCGATGCTGACCCTGGAGCGGATCATCGAGAACCCCCGGGAGGACTGGGAGGACGAGGTCCTCGACCTGGGCCGCAACGGGGTGCGCCAGCTCGTCTGGGGGCTGATGGGCTGCGTGGAGCGGATCAAGGACCAGCGGCGCCGGGTGAATATCCTGGAGCTGCTGGACCTGCTGCTGGGTCCCCACGGCGCGGCCGACTGCTACGACCTGGCCCTGGGTCTGCTGCGCAGCGTGGCCCGCCACGGCGCGCGGGAGCTGGGGATCTGCGAGGGTTACGGCGTCGCGGTGCTCAACGGTCCCGCCTCCCTGCGCCGGGTGCTCGAGGCGGTCACGCCGGAACACGACCACCCCGGAGCCTGGCTGCGCCTGTTGAGTCGGCGC
This sequence comes from Candidatus Coatesiibacteriota bacterium, assembly GCA_014728185.1. GTDB lineage: Bacteria > RBG-13-66-14 > RBG-13-66-14 > RBG-13-66-14 > RBG-13-66-14 > WJMB01. The sequence continues at coordinate 3,951 of WJMB01000184.1, read as the reverse complement.
GAGCATCTCTGCCTGGCCAGCGAACGCTTGATCTCGCTGAGTAATCCGAAACTGGAGGAACACCAGGAAACCCGGGAGGATGAGCATGCCCTCGCCCGCTGAGGCCACCATGGGGGCCGCCGAGAAGATCAACATGGCCCGCTGCCGGCTGATCCAGCGCGCCCCCTTCTACGGCTACATGCTCAACTACTTCCGCACCGTCAAGCCGGGAACCAAGCCGGTGCGGACCATGGCCGTCTGGGTCGAGAGATCGGGACGCCCCGTGCTGGGCTACAACCCCGAGTTCGTCGACAAACTGAGCGTCGAGCAGTGCCTGACCGTCCTGCGCCACGAGGTTCAGCACATCCTCAACCTGCACCACCTCAGGGCGCGCATCTACGGCGACGACGCGATGACCAACCACGCCGCGATCAACTGGGCCATGGATGCGGTGATCCACGGCCACCGCAGTTGTCCCCATCTGGAGGGTATCGCCGGGGACCCCCTCCTCGAGCGGGCCAGCGTCTTTCTGCCCGAGGAGCTGCCCGCGCGGATCGGCTTCGAGCAGCTTCTCGACAACCTGCCCCGGATCAGCTTCGATGAGTTGTTGAAGGAGCTGCTGGCGATCCGTCGGGGTGAGCGACGCAGCCTGCACACCATCTGGGGCACCGTTCCCATCTGGCTGGAGGGCGACCCGACGGCCCTTATCGATCGCCTGATGGACCACGCGGTCTGGATAGATTCCCCCGATGAGCGCACCCACAGCCGAATCATCTACCGCATCATCATCAAGACCCTCAGGCAGGTCCCGGGACAGGCTCCCGGTGAGGTCGACCGTTGCCTGAAGGCCCTGGCCGAGCCCCGGGTGGACTGGCGCCAGGCGCTGCGCAACCTGATCGGCCGCCACCTGGGCGGTCGACGTCCCACCTACGCCCGGCCCAACCGTCGCCGGCAGACCTTCGGCGTCAAGGGCCACAGCCGCCACGCCCTGGCCGATGTCCTGGTGCTGGTCGACGTCTCGGGCAGCATCGGGGGAAACGAACTGCGCCGGTTCTTCACCGAGCTGGAATCGATGAGCCAGCTCATTCGCATCCGTCTGCTGAGTTTCGATTTCCAGGTTCGCGAAAAGGCCGATGAACCGCTGCGCATCTACCGGCGCGGCGACTGGCAGGATCTGGTGTTTACCGGCTGGGGCGGGACCTCCTTCCAGAACGCCTTCGAGTGGGTCGACTCCCGCCGGCTCTGGGCCAGGTACAACATCGTGTTGACCGACGGCTACGCCGACTGGCCCGTGGGTTTCGACGAGATCCCCCTGCTGTGGTGCATCACCGCTTCGGGCCGGAAGGATGCGCCGCCCTTCGGCGAGTGCGTCCGCCTGGCCTAGTTCCCCTCCCCCTCGGTGACAAGCCCGCGCTGTTTGTCAGCCTCCCCGACTCCTCCATCGACGAATCTCGCGTTTCCCCTCCGCCGCTCCACGGGTGTTGTTGGGAGCCGCGGGTCAAACAAGGTCGGGCAAAACGGCCGAAGAAACTCGACAGCTTGCCCGAGAACACGCTCAAGGAGGTCCCGATGAAACTGCACGAGGAGAGCCCGGTTACCCGGTTGTTCGTCGTCCGGGCCCCGAGCATCGGGCGCTGGGTCCTGGCCGATCCCGGCCGCTGGCGCCTGGACGATCCCGGCGTGGAAACCGCCGCCGTCGATGTCCACCACTACCAGTATCGCGGTGTAACCTGTTACGAGTACCGTTTCGCCGGAAAACCGGTGGTGCTCTGCGCCCAGCTCGAATACCGGGAGAACCGCCGTCCACGCTTCCACCTCGACAAGCACAACGTCTTTCCCGTCGCCTGGCAGCGATCCAAGCGTGATTACCAGGGCTTCATCCGGCGGAACCCCGGGTTGTCGATCCGCCTGACCTGCAACCCGGAACTGGATTACCTCGAGTACCCCGCTTTCATCATTCGCGGCCTGCCGCGGCGCAACGAGCGCGTCGTCGTCTTCGTCGAAGAGATCCTGGACCGGCTTTGATTACAGGAGGTTTGATATGCGCAACAACCTGCCGCGCCTGATCGCGTTGTCTCTGGTCGGCTTGCTGGTTCCCCCAGCGGCGGTGCTGCTCTACCGCCTCGGCTCCGGCTCGCCGTTGCTGTTGGCCGCCGCAGTGCTGGCGCCCTTGCTGACGGCCCTGGCCTACGGGGCGATCCGCGCCGTCCAGGCCGCGCTGCCCGGGGGGCTGGCGAAAACGGCCCGCCTGCGCGTCGTCGGCGAGAAAATGGTCTACCAACTGCGCACCGGCGCTCTGGAGGCCTTCGTCAAACCGCGTCTGGGGGTGGCGCTCCAGTTCTGCGTCACGGCGGCGGTCCTGCTGCCGGCCCTGCTGTGGACACCGGTCGAAGGACTGGCCGGTCTCGGGCTCTGGTTCTGGGGGGCGGAGTTTCCCCTCGGCGGCGGCGCCGTCGTCACGGCGGCCCTGCTGGTCGCCGTCGGTCTGAGCCTGGCGATGGTGCTGACCCTGGGCGCGCGGCGGGACATTGTACGCCGGGTCGAAGGGCGGCTGGCGCGCCTGCTCGAGGAACGCTCCGAACCGCTCAGCCGGCGCTTCCAGAAACTGTATCAACTGGAGGAATCCTGTGTCCGCCTCTACGGGGAGATGGGCATCAAGGCGGGCGATGAGCGCAGCCGGCGGATCAGCGGGCTGCTCGATCTCAACGACGGCGGCATCCCCCCCGACGAGACCGCCCTGATCAACCTGCTGGAGGTCTTCCGCGAGGAAGCCCGGATCGAGTTGCGCGAACTGCGCACCTGTCGCAAGGAGTACGGCGCGGCCGAGAAGCTCATGGCCGAGGCGGGAAACCCCGGGACGGATGTCTCCGGGATCTACCTGCGACGGATGCTCGGCGAAGCGGGCAGCCTGCTGGAACAGAAAAACTGGGAGGGCTACCGCCGACGCGTCGCGCAAATCATCAAGAACCACCACAAGCGCCTGAAGATGGGAAACAAGCGGAAGAGCGGCCGCAAACCCGGACGGGGCAAGGGTGACAAGCCCGAGTTGCGTTCCCCCCGGCGGATCAAGGAGTATCTCGACGATTACATCATCGGCCAGGAGGAGGCCAAGCGGATGGTGGCCATCGCCGTCGCCAATCATCTCCAGCGCCAGGTCTACGACGGCCCCGTCGAGCTGGACAAGTCCAACATCATGCTGATCGGTCCGACGGGTTGCGGGAAGACCCAGCTCGTCAAGAGCCTGGCCCGCATGCTGGATTCGCCCATCGTGATCACCGAGGCCACGGCGCTGACCGAGACCGGCTACGTCGGGCGCAGTGTCGAGGATGTGATCTACGATCTCTACATCGCCGCCGACAGGAACCTGGAGGCGGCCTCCCGGGGCATCGTCTACATCGATGAGATCGACAAGCTGTCCCACGCCGGCGGATTCTCCCGGGACATCGGCGGCCTGAGCGTCCAGCAGAGCCTGCTGACCATGGTCGAGGGCAGCGAGGTCTCCTTTCCCGAGAACGGCAACCTGCGCTTCCACACCAACTTCATCAAGCTGGACACCCGGGGGGTGCTCTTCATCTGCGGCGGGGCCTTCAGCGGTCTGGACGAGCTGCGTCGCGCCGACAACCGGCCGAAGCTCGGTTTCGGCGGTGTGGAAGCGGGGAACGCTTGTCAACAGCAGCCCATCCAGCCGAGCCACCTGATCGAGTACGGCCTGCTGCCCGAGTTCATCGGTCGCTTCCCCGTGATCACCGAGCTGCTGGAGCTCAATGTGGATCAACTGACCGGCATCCTGGGCGGGGTGAAGAACTCCATCCTCGAACAGCACCAGGCCCTGATGGCCCAGCAAGGCGCCCAGTTGGTCATCTCCGAGAAGACCCTGCGGGCGATCGCCGAGCTGGCTCACGCCAAGAAGCTGGGGGTCCGCGGCGCCCGGGGCATCTTCGAGCGACTGCTGGCCAAGCACTACTACGAGCT
>WJMB01000183.1 GCA_014728185.1 Candidatus Coatesiibacteriota bacterium | reverse complement strand
GGTCTCCAAACCGTAACGGGCGGCGGTCTCGGCGATCAGCGGACCATAGCGGGCCTCGTTGACTTCGCGCTGGGCCAGCACCTCGGCCGGGGGCTCGTAGAGCCGGGGATGGGCCGGCAGGTTGGTGATCACCCCGTCGCGGACTACGTATTCGTCGGCAACGAGACCACCGCTCATCCCGAGGATCAGCAACACGATCAACGACAGCCGGGCTGTTGAGTTTGCCTTCATCGACACCTGCGGGGCGAGACCTTTGCAAAACAAGTCAAATCAAAACCGTCGCGCTCGGGCCGGTTTTGGCACGTTTCTTGCGGAGTCCCGCGTGGGTCCTGGAACGGGCCGGGGCATCGGCGCAAGAAACGTGCCAAAACCTCCCGTTGATTAAACCAGGGGGCGCCGTCGGCCCGAGAGCGGTTTTGCAGGGGTCTCGCCGGAAGAGTCGCCCTTGGGAGTTCGATCGGTTGTTCAGCTGGTTCTTCCCAGGATAAACAGGCGTTGCTGCTGATGTATTTGATCAATCAGCTTGCTTGAACAAATATATGATAGACCATTTTTAATGTCAGGGCAAGTTGATATTTAGAGGAGTCGGTTACGAACAGGATGGATATCGGAGATAATGTATTGGTTGGCAGGGTATAAAAGATGGCATCATGTAAGGGCTTGGAGCAAATTTAGCAGATGAAAAGAGGTTATTCGAACCCGCACTCATCGCCCGGAAGTGCCGCGCATAGATACAGAGTGCATCATTCGATATGTTATTGTATGATATTGTTGCACATACAGAAGCTTCACGGTCTTTATCGGCAGGTAGCAATTATTATCCGGTCCGAGGAGGGTGTGTGATCCCATGGAGAGGTCCCATGGAGATAATGAAAGCGACGGAGGTAACCAACCGTCGCCTGTTCGATAAACCGATGGTTGTTGAATTCGATTGCCGTGCCACGGCGCGCCGCGGGATGGAAAAGGGTGGCGGGGTACGCCGCCAAGCTCAATCGCCCAGGATGACCTGAATGTCGTAAGGGATCGGGCTGACCTTGCCCGGCAGGCCGAGGAGCTCCTTGAGCTCGTAGGCGGCCTCGAAGCTGCCCGGCGAGTAGTAGAGCCGGGTCTCGGCCAGGTCGAAGTGCTCGTAGTTGCGCGGATTCAACACGCTGACGCCCAGGCGCTCCAGCAGGTTCGAGGTCTCACCGGCCACACCATTGATGCCGCAGCCGTTGAGCACTTCGGCGGTGAGGCCGTCGAGGGCCGTCGAGTCCAGCTCGGCCGGGGTGTTGCCCAGCAGACTGCGGATGTCGGCGCCCAGAACGATGGTCAGGTCCACTTTCCGGGCGGTTCCGCCGTCGAGGCGGTCGGCCAGGGAGGCGGAGAAGCTGGCGAGCAGGGGGGCTTGGCCGTGATAATAGACGGCGGAGGGCAGGCGGGTGTCGAAGGCCGGGCGTTTGACTTCGCGGTTGAGCTCCTCGGCGGCCTGACCGGTGAGTTGGGAGAGCTCGAACTCGGCGTTGCGCACGGCCCGTTCACCGCCGCCGGCGTTCCAGAGCAGGAAGCGCAGCTCGGCGGGGTCCGTGGGGCCTTCGCCCTCGGCTTCTCCGACTTCGGCGGACTCTTCTCTACCGTCACCGCCGTTGCCTGTGGTCGGTCCACCGTTGTCGGGCGGGATGACCTCGGTGTTATCCCCGCCGTCGTCGACTAGCTCGGCGGCCTCGTCATCCTCCCAGGGGCGCCAGAGCAGCAGGGCGCCGGTGAGCACCACGGCGACGACCACGCTGGTGATGATGATCCGCTGCCTGCGTCGCTTGCGGCGGGCGCGCATCAGCTCTACTCGACCCTGCATGGGGCTCCCGGCGGGTGGAGGGTGATCGACGATCCAGGTTGCATTAGCGATTTTAACGCCTGGCGGCGGTTCTGGCAAGGTTCCCGGGCGCCGCCGGGAGAATCAACCGAGTCATGGAAGCAACAAAGGACCCGCCGGGGTCCTTTGTTGAACAACGGGGGGAACCCAATGTTAGCGCACGGGACCCAGCACCGCCGGACCGACCACGGCGGTGGTGCGCACGACCTCGTCGCCGTTCTCATTGTAGAGGGCCACCAGATCGTCGCTCTCGACGATCAGCCAGAGCTTGTCGCCGGTGCCTCCCAGTTCGGGCACACCGGGCGGGTCTTCGATCTCGGCCAGTTCGGCGCCGGTGTCGTCGATGAGATACAGATCACCGTCGGCGGTGTCGTAGAACCAGCAGCCCAGGTTATTGACGCCCACGCGCAGGGGCGATTGCGCGGCTTCGTGGGTGTACTGCACCGAACCGTCGCTCAGGGAACGCCGTTCCAGGGTGTCGCCGTCGCAGAGCCAGAACGATTCTGCCTCGACGGCGGCGTCGATTCGATAGTCCAGGTCGCGTTCAATGTCGAGGCTCCAGAGCTGCTGGCCCAACTCGGCGTCAACGCAACGCAGCTCGTCGGGTCCGAGGATAATCAGTCGCCGGGCGTCGGCGGCGCCGCTGATGACGACCTCGACGGGCTGGTAGGGCGCGTCCAGGTTCCAGAGCTCCTCGCCGTCCTTATCGAAAGCGGTCAGACTCCCGGCGCCGGCGTCGAGTAGATAGACATCGCGGGTATCGGGGTTGACGGCCACGTCGAGGGGTCCTGCGAAGCCGCTGATCAGCCGCAACAGGACACCCTCGGGGCTGTACTTGAGCAGCCGCCGGTTGGCCGTATCGACCAGCCAGACTGTGCCGTCGTTGGTATCGGCGGCCAGCGCGGCGGCCGCCCCGGGATTGGTGACGACGACATCGAGTTCACCGTTGTCGTCGACCAGGGTCAAGCGGTCGGAGTTACTGGAGTAGACCCAGCACGTGCCGGGTTCGATAATCGCGGTCTCTTCCTCTTCACAGCCCGTCAGCGCCAGGGCGAAGAGTACCGGGAGAGCCGGCAGTAACAACCGTGTATTTCTCATCAGCCGCATCGACTTCCTCGGGTTGGGGGTTAATCGCCCTCGATCTCGCGGAAGAGGTCGGCGTCGCGGACGTCTTCATCGTCGGCGTCGCCGTCTTCATCGTCGGCTGTATCGTCGTCGGCGTCACCGTTCGAATCCGCCGCCGATGCTTCGCCGTCGTCGGAGGAGACGATAACCTCTTCATCACCGTCGTCGCCGTCACCATCGGAGAACAGAGCCAGGGCCAGCAGGCCCAGGGCGATGGCCCCGGCGACCACGATAGTCATCGTGTAGTTTTCTTCGTTCTCCGTGCCCGCGTCACCGGAATCGCCGTCGGGATCGGCGGCCAGGGCCGGAATACAGGCCAACAGAACACAGAGTACAATGCTGAGCGTGCGCATCTTTACTCCTTCACGTAACGCCGGATTTCGGCGCTGAGGGGACCGCCTGATACTTCGACGGTGACCCCTCGGGGTTTCTCGTCCCCCGTTGAATAAGCCTCACGACCCACCAGGCAGGATACCTGGTACCCCTGGGGTGGGGTCAGCAGAAGGCGCAGCGAAACGTATTCGGACCAAATCCGGCAGAATTGGGGGCGGCCTGCTGGTTGCCTAACGCCTCCCGTAATGCGCTGTCTCGATTACCCGCCGGTCCGGCTTGTCGTTCCAGAAAGGCGCATCTGACTGTTATTGCCACTTATATAGCCATAAAAAAACAATCTGCCGCCGTGGGGGAGCTAATCAAACAAAGATACCGATTCGAAATGACATAGCAGAATAGTCTTGGTCGATAACCTTAACGCCTTCCAGGAAGGGCGGTTGGAAGCGTGTTTAGTCTGTGCATCAGACTGCATTGATACGGTAGGAGTAGGCGGCCCTCACCGAAACAACTACGTGTATATCACTCACTCCTGGAGGGGCGCATATAGCTAATTGCTTGTCAATTAGGCATCATGGAACTTGTTCGGACCAAATCAGGGCTGATAAAGAGAGTTTCACGAGCAAGATTTGGCTGATTAGTTGCGTTCGGCTTGAAGACTGATACTATCATGCGCAGTCTTGTTGCATGATATTGGGGCAGTTATGAGTCGCTCGGCAATCGGGGGGTCGTTCTTTGCCGGCAACTAGGCAGAGAAGATTATCCACCAAGCAGACACCTTGCAGCCGCCACTTTTTAACTGCTGATAAGTGACAGGCGCATCTACTGCATAACGTATATTATCAGCGGAGTACATCTATAAGCCGGTCCGAACAGGGTATATGATCCCGTCAATTAATGCTTGGGATTATCACTCGTTATTGAACCGGTACTTCTCGCTAACATATTGGCATACATCGCTTTATAGCTCAGCCAGCCGCCTGTTTACTTCTAGTTGTATTGTGGCAATCATCCTCGTCTCGCACTTGGGGCCGCGGGAGGTGGGATGGTTGTCGGTCCTGTCGGAGATGCCGGCGGCTGTTAAGGAAGGGCAAGCTGAAAGCGGGACACTGCATGGGTTAGCGCAAACACCAGCTAGCCGCTTCCACAAGCTGACGACTTGAGTGGGGCATGGATCCAGGACGCATCCCTCGAAGCACCCCTCTTCGTAACAGGACGCTGGTCCACTCTGTTTTGATGATCCCAAACCTACTATCTGAGAGCCTTGGTCGTAAAGACCTGCCCCGGCAGGGTATGAGAGCAAAGGAGTGGTTATCAGAGACCGGCATGGTTTTCCACTCAAGCGGACTCACCTGCTGGGAGTTCCTCCAAGCAACCGGTTAGCGGCGGGAGCGGGACGGTGGTAGGGCCTTCCGTCCTCAGCCTTCACACCGGAGAGAGCGGTCAGCTTCCCGGTGTCGCTTCACTTGTTTCCGGCCGGGGCTCCTCGGCCGGCGGCTCGGGGGCCGGGGGCTTCTCGAAGGCTCCGTCGCGCCAGATACGGCCGTACTCGAGCTCGGCCCGGCACTCGACATTCGGGTTCAGATCGATGACGCCCTCGGCTCGGACAGTGCCGCCGACCTTACCCGCCAGATGGGCGTCGCTGCACTGGACGAAGCCGAACAGTTCGGCGTCCTCGGCGACCCAGACCAGCCCCGAGACCTCGATCTCCCCTTCGAAGGCGCCCCGGATCAGCACGTTGGCGTTGCCGCGCAGATGCCCCGTCAGGGTGTCTCCGGGGGCGACGAAGAAGCTTACCGGTGGATCGTTGCGGACGACGACGGGCTTGGCGGGCTCGGGGGCCGTTTGCTTCTGCTTTTTCTTGGCGCGGTCCTTTTTACGTGAGAACAGACCCATGGTTATCCCGGTTAAATGCTCAGGACGCTGAGCAGTTGGTATTCCTCGTGGTTGAAACGATGTTCGTGGGCCAACACATCGACCAGGGGTGTTTCGACCAGCCGGTTGGCCACCAGACCCACCATCACATCGCTGCGGCCCTCGGCGAGGACCGTAGTCGCCGCCGCGCCCAAGCGTGAGGCCAGGTTGCGGTCATAGGAGGTCGGAGCGCCGCCGCGCTGGATGTGACCCAGGATGGTGGCCCGGCACTCCAGCCCGGTCAGTTCGGCCAGCCGGGCGGTAAGATCGGGCGCCTCGCCGGCGCCTTCGGCCAGCAGGACCACGGCGGACTTCTTGCGCCCCACTTTCAGGTTACGGACCAGGCGGGCGGCCAGTTCCTCCAGCTTCCCGCTTTCGGGAACCTCGGGGACGACGGCCGCCTCGGCACCCCCGGCCAGGGCCACCTCGAGGGCCAGGGAGCCGCACTCGCGCCCCATCACCTCGACGACGAAGATGCGGTGGTGGCTGTCGGCGGTCTGGCGCAGGCGGTCCACGGAGTCCAGGGCCGTGTTGACCGCCGTGTCGAAGCCGATGGAGTTGTCGGAGCCGTAGAGGTCGTTGTCGATCGAGGCCGGCACGCCGACCACGCTCAGGGGGCTCTCCACGGCGACGTCATGGGCCCCGGCCAGCGAGCCGTTGCCGCCGACAACCACCAGCCCTTCGACATCCTGCCGGGCCAGGCGGTCGTAAAGCGTTCGACGCGCTTCGTTTTCTTTGAACTCCGGGCAGCGCGAAGTGCCCAGGAAGGTCCCGCCGCGGTCGATAATGCCACCGACGTCGCGGCTGACCAGGTGGCGCAGCTCGCCGTCTAGCAGGCCCCGGTAGCCGTTGAGTGCCCCCAGGACCTCCCAGCCCCGGTGGAGCCCGGAGCGGACCACGGCGCGCACCGCGGCGTTCATCCCCGGCGCGTCGCCGCCCGATGTCAAGACGACGATCTTCAGCTCGACCTCCGTTGCCGAGTCAGCTTCGAGAACGTTCGGCTCCGGCGCCCGGCGGAGGCGCTGAGAGAGGGAGCCCGCCTGAGCGCCGCCGCAGAGCGGCAATCGTTCGCTGGAATGATTGGGCTAGCGTAGCACAGGCCGGGCGCGGGGTCAACGCGGTGGATTGACACCCCGCCGGGCGCCCCCGTATACTCTCCGCGTCGTCCGGAGGGGGCAGAACCAACGTGCCGCAAGCGATTTCCGAAGACTCTCAGGGAATCAGGTTGCGAGGCCGACGCCCCCGCTGTGGAATGACCCGACAGGGTTCTCTCTGAAAATCACGCCGGGGGACGGCCGGTTGTCTTCGAAAAGCCCTCACTTTGCATGCTGGAGCCGAAAGGAAAAGGACTGTGCAGGCCTACGACGAGCTGCTACAGACCCTGGAGACGCTGCTGGCGCCGGACGGCTGCGCCTGGGACCGCGCTCAGAGTGTGGAGACCACGGCGCGCTACCTGATCGAAGAGGCCTACGAGTTCTACGACGCTCTGGCCGAGGGCGGGGCTGACGAGATGACCGAAGAGCTGGGCGACGTCCTCTACGTGGCCAGCTTCATCGGCCTGCTGGCCCGTCGCGAGGGTCGTTTCAGCCTGGAGGACGCCCTGGCGGCCGCCAGAGCCAAGATGCGCCGACGTCACCCCCACGTTTTCGCCGAGGACGGCCCCGAGCTCGAGGACGCCGGCGCGGTCATCCGCAACTGGGAGAAGATCAAGCACGGCGAGGAGGCCGCCGAAGGCGCCGAGCCGCCCCTGCCGCTGACCCGGGCCCTGGAGCGCGTCCCGCCCAAGACGCCGCCCTTGCTGCTCGCGGTGCGCCTGGCCGAGAAGGCCGCCCACTACCGCTTCGACTGGCCCGATATCGCCGGGGTGCTGGGCAAGATCGAGGAGGAGTTCGCCGAGCTGCGTGAGAGCGTGGAGCGGGGCCGGCGCGCCGAGATCGAAGACGAGCTGGGCGATCTGCTGTTCACCGTGGCCAACCTGGGCCGTTTCCTGGAGATAGACCCGGGCCTGGCGCTGCGGCGCACCCTGGAGAAGTTCCGCCGGCGGATCCGCCGGATGGAAAGCGAACTGGCCGCCCGGGGGCGGCGCTTCAACGACTGCGGTTTCGCGGAGCTGGACGAGGCCTGGCGGCGAGCCAAACGGGACGATGGAAACCGAGAAGCTTAAGCGCTGGTTGACGGCGGGGCTGATCCTGCTCTGGGCCCTGGTGGTTCTCGTCTGGCATCTCGCCGGCGGGGGTCTGCACGACACCGCCCGCCTGCAACTGCACTACGCCGGTCAGTTGGCGGCCGGGGAGGCCTTGCGGATCAACCCCGAGGACTCCTCCACCGACGCCGCCGCCGATCCGCTGCAAGTCTTTCCGCTGGCCCTGGGCCGCCTGCTGGGCGGTAAAGCCGGGGCGCGCTGGAGCCTGCACCTGCTCAACGCCCTGCTGCTGCTGGGCTGGCTGCTGGTCCTGCGACGCCTGGCCCGCCTGCTGGGCGCCGGGGAACGCGTCTCGGCCATCGCCGTCGCCGCGGCCCTGGTCTGCGCGCCCCTGGTGGGCTCCGTCCTCGGCGGCGACCCCCAGGCCCTGCCGGCACTGCTGTTGGCCTGGGCGGTCTGCGGCATCCTGGGGCGCCGCATCGCCGTGGTCGTGCCGCCCGTGGTTCTGCTGACCCTGACGACCTACGCCGGCATGTTCGCAGCTTTGGCCATCTGCGCCGCCGTGCCCGCCGTGGACTCGCTCAAGGGCGAACGCTTGAGCCCCCGACTGTTCTGGCTGCTGATTCCCTGCGCCCTGGCTGTGGTAAGGGCCCTGCTGGCCCGCACGGCCTGGGGCGCGCCGCCGCTGGAGGACGTCCTGACGCCGCTAGCGGTCGCCCCGGGCGGCCGGGCGGTGGAGCGCCTGGGTTTGGTGCTGGCCTTGCCCCATTCCCTGGTGCGCGATCTGGGCGGCTCGGTGATCGGCATGATTACCGTAGCCCTGGCGGTGGGCTTCGCCGTTCCCCGGATGCGCTGGCGCCTCTCGGCTGCGATGCTGGTAATCGCCCTGGCCCTGGGCGGGTTGGTGATGCGCGGCGATGGTCTGATCCTGCTCTGGTTGAGCCCCCTGGTGGTCACGGCCGTGGTTATCTGGAGCGCTCAGCGGACGGGGGGACGGCGGCGGCGCCTGATCGCCGGGGCCGCGGCGGCGCTGATGGTGGTTCCGGGGCTGCTCGCCTTCGAATCCGACGCCGTCCCCGAGGGCGCCGTCGATTTCCAGCGACGTGCAGCGGACCTGCTGCCGGAGGACAGTTGCGTGGCCACCCTCCACCCGGGGCTCTATCTGCAGCATGGCGGCCTGCGCGTCGCCGATCTCTCCGGCGCCCTGCCGCCGAGGATCAGCGAGTACCCGCGCGTCATCGCCACGGTCCTTGAGGATCGCGCCATGGACCCCCGCTTTCGCCGACCCGGCTACCTGGTCAGCGAGCCCGGAATCCACGAGGAGATAGCCGCCAACCCCCTGGCCGCCCTGGTACTGGAGGACGGCGATGCTGAACGCGGCCTCTGGCGACTGGACTGGGTGCCCCTGGAGCGGCGCTTCGGCCTCTGGACGCCGTCGGTAATCGAAGCCCTGCAGGGGCGGCGCCTGCTCGAGTTCATCGAGCTCGGCGGCGATCCCGACGCCCTTGAACAGGTGGCTTTCGACACCCTGGCCGGGGTTCGACCGCGCTGGGAACTGATCGTCCATGATCAGGTCATCACCGGGCGACCCGCGGAGGTGGCCGACACCTGCCTGGTTTTCGAGAACGCCGACGCTCTGCGCCTCGAGCTCGCCCTGCCCCAGGAAACGACCCTGGTCTGCCTGCGCTTCTGTTACCGGAACACGCCTGAGCTGGAGGTCCGCAGCGAGACACAGGGCGGCTCGGAGTTCCACGAGGTCGAGCCGCAGAGGTGGAACGAGCTGATGGTGCGGATAATTCCGGGCCAACCCCTGGTCATCATCACCTTCAAGGGTTTGGAAAGCGATTCCAGTCTGGCCCTGGGTTCATTGTGGTACTTCGAATGATCGAACTGCGCCGCCGCCTGCCCGATGTCGCCGCCGCCCTCTCCCTGGGGCGTCTGCTCGGCGAGCGCTGCCGCGGCGGCGAGACGCTGCTGCTCAGCGGCCCCCTGGGGGCGGGCAAGACCACGCTGGTACGCGGTCTGGGAGCGGGTTTGGAGATCGAGCGCGGTGTGCGCAGCCCGACCTTCCAGCTCATCCGCCGCCTGCGCGGACGCCTGACCCTGCACCACGCCGACCTCTACCGCCTGGGCGGCGAGGAAGAGGAGGCGGCCCAGTTGGGACTCGAGGAACTTCCCGGACCTGAGGGCGTCCTGGCCGTGGAGTGGCCCGAACGCGCGGTCTTCTCCGTTGTATCGCTGTTGATCGAGCTGGATTTCGCCATCCCACCGGCGACGGGCCGGGAGATCAGCCTGCGCTGTTCGCCCGACGGCCCCTCCCACCTGTTGGCCGCGCCTTTTCCCGAGGACTTCCGATGAAGCTGTTGGCCCTGGCCTGCGCGACCCGCGGCGGCGGAGCATGCCTTATCAGCGACGACGCCGTTCACGTCGAGGAGTATCCCCCCGAGATCACCGGCGGACGCGGCCTGCTGCCGGCGGCGCGTCACTGTCTGGAGCGGGGCGGGCTCTCGGCGCGGGACCTTGATTACGTGGCCGTCTGTATCGGTCCGGGCTCCTTCACCGGCATCCGCGTCGGTCTGGCCGCCGCCCTGGCTCTGGTCGAGGCCTCGGGTGCGGCCCTGCTCGGCCTGGACAGCCTGAGCGTACTGCACCACAACGCCCGGGAACTCTTGAGACCGGAGGATACCGTGGGCGCGCTCCTCGGCGCCGGGCGCGGGCTCGTTTACGTGCGGCGCTTTCGCGGTGGCGAGCCCCTGGAGGAACCGGCGCTGATGAGTCTCGATGTACTGCTGGAACAACGCCCGGCCGAGGTTTACCTGGGACGGATCCCCGAATCCCTCGCGGAGCGACTGGCCCCGGAACGGCTCCTCCAGGGCTTCGCCACCCTGCGACCCCGCCCCCTGGCCGAGGCGACGCTGATGCGAATCGAAGACGATGCGCGGCTCGATCCCCTCGCGGCCCGGCCCCTCTACCTCAAACGGCCCCCCGCCAAACCGCTGGAGGGCCGCTGATCCGCATAAACAGTACGTCGACGGGTGGTTCGTTATCTTCACCGAGAGGGCGATTTACTCCTCGTTGGGCATTCGACAAGTAAAGGTTTATAATGTTGGAGAAGGCTTCCGGCTTCTAGCTTGAGGATTCCCGCGGCGAGACGCTTTCACCAGCCTTCATCATCCGTCGCGCCGTCGGCGGAGCGGCTCAGCCGACGGATCTCTCCGGGAGTGAACAGCCGGCCTCGGCCGATCCCCGGACAGTTGAGCTTCTCCCCCTCCCAGGAGCCCTGGTCGGCCAGAATGCTGGGCCAAAAGGGATAGCTGCGACACTGACTCGGCCGGACCTGGTAAACACCGCAGCGGCCGCTGTGAGGATCCAGGAAAACGCAATCGCCGTCGACCCGCTCGCGCAGCGACCAGCGGTTGAGCCCGACCCGGCGGCAGTGTCGACGGCGGAACTCGTCCTCCTCCAGCCCCAGATGCCCGGCCATCCGTCGGCGCTCGGACCGTGTGACGTAGACCACTCCGGGCTCGCCGCGGCAGCAGTGGGCGCAGCCGGGACGGCAGGCGAAGCGCAGCCCCCGGGGTGCGTACCAGGGTTTTTTGCTCATGGTTCTTCCGGTCGCTTCGGTTGTGATATGCTATGTTTATCTGGGATCATCAAAGGGATCATCAAAGGGATCATCAAGGAAAACCGGAACAACATCAGCAGCAATAACTGTAGCTAGCGCAATGTCGCCGCGGTTACGCCGACCGGCTTCATGAGATACGATTCGCGTAGGGCTTAACTTAGCTCACCGGCCTGGCCGGAACAAGGGCTGAACCGATCTGCGGCCTGCTTTTTGTTCTTCACACATTGCTATCAGCCTGAGCCTTCGACCCGACCGAATGGGCGGACAACCTCCCGGCCGCCGGTGGTTTACAGTGCCGATACAGCTCTGCAACCGCCAATCGGCCACCGGCGGGTGACGATGGATAGGGATAGGCATCATGGAACCTGATCGAATAAAACTGGGCTGGTTTTTGGAGCTTCGCCGCTCGATGGTCGCCGTCCGGGTGCGTCGAGCTTAGATCACGTTATCACCTGCGTAGCATATATGCTTGTTGTTGATGCGCTTATGGGCCGAGTAGATAACGGTGATTTGTCCACGAGAGCATACTCCTTGTCACCGCCACTTGTCGGCTGCTGAAAAGTGACAGGTACTTCTGCCACTACACGCGTACTATCAGCAGATTACAATCAAAACCCGATCCGAACAGGATATGCGATCCCATCATTCAGCGAGGCCATGGCAAGCTGAACTCGACCGGCAGCGAGGGATCTTACCCGGACGTTGCGCTTCGTTGTCTACAAAAGCCAGTCGGCCGTTTCCCCAGACGACGATTCCCAAGGATACCCATGACTCCCAACCTTACCCGGTGGTTTGCGCTCATCACCGCCGCCGTTCTGACTCTCCTGACCCTCACGGGCTGCCGCGAGCTGCCCGAGGAGCTGGAGATCACCATGTACATGACCGGTGGTCTCTCCGAGATAGCCGCCCGTGATTATATCATCACCCTCGAGGGCGACGCCGCCGCCTGGAGCATCGAGGAGGAACCCCTCTCCGGACCGCTGCGCACCACCGAGGGCGTCCGTGGCCGCGAGGAGCTCCAGGCCCTCTACAACCTGTTGGTGCAAAACGGCATCGAAGAGCTGGAGAACGCCGGTTACCTGGGCATCACCGATCAGTTCACCTACACGGTCACCCTCAACGACGGCCTGTACAACTACGGCTTCAAGGTCTACGCGCCCCGCTTTCAGGCCGACGAGCGCTACGGTGTGATCGTCGACGCCATCCAGGAGTTCTGC
>WJMB01000182.1 GCA_014728185.1 Candidatus Coatesiibacteriota bacterium | reverse complement strand
GGTGGTCAGCACGCCGAAGATGACCGGCTTGGCGGCGTTCAGGCCGACCTGGGCCACGCCCTTGGCGACCTCGGCGGCGACGTAGTTGAAGTGGGGGGTGCCGCCGCGGATGACCGCACCCAGGCAGATCACGGCGTCGTAATGACCGTCGATGCGCTTGGCGGTGACGGGGATCTCCCAGCAGCCGGGCACCCAGAAGACGTCGACGGCGTCCTCGGCGACCTCGTGGCGGTACAAGGCGTCGAGGGCTCCCTCGAGGAGCTTGCCGGTGATGAACTCGTTGAAGCGGCTGACGACGATGCCGATGCGCCGGCCCTTGCCGACGAGGCGTCCCTGGTGGACGGTCATGCTTGGCCTCCGGTGGCTGAGTGTTTAGTGTAATATAACCCCTGCCGGGTCGTTGGGTCAAGGCGGTCCTCGGATAACCCCTGCGGCGACCCCTTGCGCTGCGGGGCCTCGGGGGGTATGCTTGGCCCGTTCACGCCCTGGAACCACGCGGAGAGACGATGCTCGGACGCACCCTGGACCGCTACATCGTGCGCGGCTTCCTGCGCTACTACCTCTACGCCCTGTTGGCGTTCATCACCATCTATCTGGTGGTCAACTTCATCGAGAGCGTGGGCGGTTTCATGGAGCGCGGGACCGACGTGGGCACGGTGGCGCGCTATTACATGTTGATGGTCCCCTTCGTCATCAAGTGGATCAACCCCATTGCGGTGCTCTTGGGGGTGCTGTTCTGTATCAGCATCCTGTCGAAGAGCTCGGAGATAACGGCGATGAAGGCCGGCGGTATCTCGCTCTACCGGGTCTTCGCGCCGTTGATTCTAATGGGCGCGCTGATCGGCGGTCTGGTCTGGGTCTGGGGCGAGACCGTCGTCCCGCCGGCCAACGAGGAGATGATCGCCATCAAGAAATGGGTCTTCGACCGCATGGACCAGGAGGCGCGGATGAAGACCAACGACTACTCGGCCAACCTGCGCAACGACAACCTGCTCTACGCCGGGACCCTGGACGCCTACAACGGCAGGATGAGCCGTCCCTCGCTGATCATCTTCCACGATGACGACGCCGCCGGGGTGGCCCGGCGCATCGACGCGGTGGCCGCCGAGTACATCGACGGCGAGTGGATCTTCTACGACAACGAGGTGCGCACCTTCGACCCCGCGGGGGTCCAGGTCGGTCTGGAGAAGATCGACGAGATGACGGTGCCCATCGAGGAGGCCCCCGACGAGTTCGGGGTGCTCTCCAAGACGCCCGAGGACATGACCTACGCCGAGCTGGAGGACTACATCGAGCTGCTGGAGCGCTCGGGCAAGGAGGCGCACAAGGAGCGGGTCGAGCTTGAGCTCAAGATCAGCGTGCCCCTGGCCAACCTGATCGTGGTGCTGCTGGGCGCGCCGCTGGCCATCCGCACCTCGCGTTCGGGCACGGCGCTGGGCTTCGGTGTGGCGGTGCTTTTGGGCTTTGTGCTCTGGGGGTTCATCGCCATGGGCCGGGCCCTGGGCCAGTCCGGGGTGATGAGTCCCTTCTGGGCGGCCTACACGCCCAACATCCTCTTCGGTGTCGCCGGGATCATCCTGATCTGGCGGGTCAATCGCACCTAACCGACGGCCCGGCCCGGTGGGCGGGTTAGAATTCGCCGCCTGGTTTCCGGGGAGTGTTGCCCTATGATTGCCCCGACGAATGGCGCCATACGGAAGGATTGCCGCGGGAGCCTCCGCTTCCCCATCCATTCGCCGGTGCTGTTGGCTCTGGCCCTGACCGGTGTCGCCTTCGGCGATGCCGAACTCCTCGATATCTATAATGAGATAGATCCCGGCCATCCAGTTGCTTGTGACGGCTGGCACATCCATGATCCCAGTCGGATCGTAGAGCTGGACGGTTGGCTGCTGCTGGCTGTTACGGGCAAGGAGCAAAGTCCGTCCTATCGCTGTGGGCTTGAGTTATGGTTTCTGCCACCGGGGAGCTTCGATTGGCGGCCGGGGCTCTGCTTGCTGGCCTACAAACCAGCCTGGTTCGCCGAGATGGTTCCGGAAAACGACGGTGCCTGCTGGGCGCCTACCTTCGCCGGACCGCGGCGTATCTACTACACCGTTTCCAATATGTCCGCCGAGGATCGCGCCTGCATCGGCATGCTGGAAGGCGGCGGCACGCCTCCCGAAATGACCTGGCGTGACAGCGGCGCTCCCGTGATCTGCTGTACCGAAGGCGATCACGACGGTCCGACCACGGCCCTCGATCCCGCTTGGTTCGAGGGCACCGATGGCGGTCACTGGCTGGTTTTCGGTGATGCATCGACCTGGCTCGTCGAACTCGATCCGGACAGCGGTCTGGTGGCCGGCGATGCCGACTGGTACCCCGGCAACCCCGCCTACCACCTGATCGCCGAGGACGTGACCTTTGCGACGGCGGCGGCTCCTTGCTCATTGATTGCTACGGCGAGATCCTCGGCGACGCACACTACCACGGCCCCGGCCACGCCGGGGTCTACGACGAAGGCTTCAACTACCTGTCGAGTTTTCACTATTACGACGGAGAGAACCGGGGGATCCCGCAGCTCGGGATCGCCAAGCTGGAGTACATAGACGGCTGGCCGGAGATCGTCCCTTTACCCCAGGATAGCCTTTGGCGCGACGAGTAGCGGTCGTTGTCTTTGCAACATCCACGCAACGTCGCCCCCCGGTCGCGACGGTCTGCAAACGGGTAGCCGCGCGCCTTGCCCGGTCGCCGCCCCTATGCTACAATCTCCTGCCCTGGTTCATCGGCGGCCCGAGGGCCGTTGCTTTATTAAGATGCGGACACCGATTCCGTCCGGCGGGGAGGTCCCTTGCTGATCCTCGGTCTGGAGACCTCCTGCGACGAGACGGCGGCCGCGGTCCTCGATACGAACGGCGAGGCGAACGGCGAAGCGGACGACCGGAAAGCGCGTGTCCGCTCCGACATCGTCTCTTCCCAGGCCGACTTCTTCGCCGCCTACGGCGGAGTCGTCCCCGAGCTGGCCAGCCGCAACCACGCCGCCCGCATCCTCCCCGTGGTCCGCCGGGCCCTCGCCGAGGCCAAGGCGACCTACGCCGATCTCGACGCCGTGGCGGCGACCTACGGCCCCGGACTCACCGGCGCGCTGCTGGTCGGGCTCAACTTCGGCAAAGCCCTGGCCTGGGGCCTGGGCGTCCCCTTCGTCGGCGTCAACCACCTGGCGGCCCACCTCCAGGCTCCGCTGCTGGCCGAGGGCGCCCCGCGACCGCCCTTCGTCGGCCTGCTGGTCTCGGGGGGTCACACGGCCCTCTACGCCGTGGATGAAGCCGCCGAACGCCCCGGCCTGCTGGAGTTCGAGCTGCTGGGCGAGACCGTGGACGACGCCGTCGGCGAGGCCTACGACAAGGTCGGCCGCCTGTTGGGCGTCGACTACCCGGCCGGACCGACCCTGGACCGCTGGGCCGGTGAGTACTCCGAGGGATACGGCGGGGACTCCGCAGGCCCGGCCGAGGGGTTCACCCGGCCGATGCCCGCGGGGCTGGACTTCAGCTTCGCCGGGCTCAAGACGGCGGCGGCGCGGCGCATCGCCGAGCTGGCGGCCGCCGGGGGGCTCGATGACGCGCGTAAGCGCTCCCTGGCCGCCGGTTTCCAGACGGCCGCCGTGGAGACCCTGGGCGAGAAGGCCCTGGCGGCCTGCGCCCGAACGGGTTTGACGAGCCTGATCGTCGGCGGCGGCGTGGCGGCCAACTCCGGCCTGCGGGCCTATTTGGGTCGTCGGGCCGCCGAGGAGGGTGTCCGGGCCTTCTTTGCCCCGCTGCGCCTCTGCACCGACAACGCGGTGATGATAGCCGCCCGGGGCCGCCGCCTCATCGAGTCCGGCCTGCGTCACGACCTCGACCTGGAGGCCGTGGCCTGCCTGGAGCTGGGAGTGGAGGAATGAGCGTGCTTCGCCGGAGCCTGTCGCTGCTCCTGTTGCTCCTGCCGCCGCTGACCGCCGGCGCGGCTTCCTGGCGGGCGGTCTACGACTGCGCTCCCGACCTCGTCGTCGGCGAGCTCCTCGAATTGCACGTGGCTCTGGGAAACCGGTTGGAGACAGCGGGCGGAGGGGTCCTCGTCGAGGATTACGCCGGTGTCTCCCTGGATTTCGCTGACGACGGCTGGTTCTCGGCCCCGTTGAGTATCGAGAGCCTGGTTCTGGTGGTCGACTGCCCGGCCTCCGCCCGGCCCGAGCTGCTGCTCGCCGGCGGTCCGGCCGTTGTCGTTCCCGTGCTCGACCCCGCCGAAGTGGTATTGAGCTTCCGCCTGCCCGCCGGTGTCGAGCTTGCAGCGGACGGCTGGCGCGTCGTCGTCGAGGGCGGCGGCCGCGATGACGTCTCCCTGGGCGACGGCGCCGTCTGGGCTCTGGATCCCGACGAAGCCGAACACGACTTCTTCTACCTCCTCGACAGCGAACGCGCTCTGGAGCTCGGACCCGTCGAGACCCAACTGAGCGAGGATAACTTCGGCGCCGCCCTGGCGCTGACCCTGGACGCTTCGGCCGCGGCCGCCTTCGCCGCCCTGACCGCCGAATACATCGACCGGCCCCTGGCCGTCGTCGTCGGCGATCGGGTGATCACCGCTCCCGTGGTGCGCGAGGTTATCGAAGACGGCCGGATCAAACTCGTCGGCCTGGATGATGACCTGACCCGCACGATCGGCGCCGTCCTGGAGCACCCGCTGCCCGCGTCGTTCACCCTGCTTGAATGCACCCCGGAGCCCGAGTGAGGCTGCCGGATTTACCGTTTAGTTTCCAAGGAGTTTAGATGGCCAGAAAGCGGCGTTTCTACGGCTTGCTCAGCATCCTGGTGTTCATCGCCGCGGTCCTGTTCGCCCTGCCGACCACGGGCCTGCTCGACGAGCTGCCCGAGGGCCTGCGCAAGTACCTGCCCAAGGACACGGTCAACCTGGGCCTGGACCTCAAGGGCGGGATGGTGCTGCGCATGGAGGCCGACATGAGCAAGATCGACGAGGACGAGCAGTCCGACGCCGTCGATCGCGCCCTGGAGATCATCCGGGAGCGCGTCGACGAGTTCGGCGTCAGCGAGCCCGTCGTCGAGAAGGTCGGCGAAAACGGCATCTCGGTGATGCTCCCCGGCATCCGCGACGCCGAACGCGCCAAGGCGCTCATCGGCGAGCGCGCCGTGCTGGAGTTCGCCCTGGTCACCGACCAGCAACTCCCCGAGGTGCTGGCCGGGATCGCCCGGCTGCCCAAGTATGCCGACCTGCTGACCCAGCGCGGCATATATAACATCGACGGCCGCTACTACGCGCCCCTGCAGGTCGAGGAGCGCCTCGAGGCCATGGTCGAGGACCCGGACATCGAGCGCTTCGTCCCCCGTCAGCACAAGCTGCTGCTCACCGACGAGAAGCTGCTCCAGCCGGCCTCCCAGGACTGGATCTACGAGGTCGTCGGCAAGCTCGAGGAAGCCTACGGCGAGCCCGTGGACGGCTTCTTCCAGCTCCACATTCTCGACTTCGGCCGCATCATCAAGGGCGAGGACCTGACCAACGCCTACCTGGACCGCGACCAGTACGGCAAGCCCTCGGTCAGCTTCGAGTTCAACTACTCGGGCTCCGAGGACTTCGCCCAGATCACCCGCAACAACGTCGGCGGCTTCCTGGCCATCGTCCTGGACGACAAGGTCATCAGCAGCCCCTACATCCGCGAGGAGATCAACGGGCGCGGGCAGATCACCGGCGACTTCTCCGCCCAGGAGGCCGGCGATTTGGCCATCAAGCTGCGCGCCGGCGCCCTGCCCGTGCCGCTGAAGATCGTCATGGAGGACACCATCGGACCCAGCCTGGGTTCCGACTCCATCAAGTACGGCGTCACCGCCGCCCTGATCGGTCTGGCCATTGTGCTGGTGTTCATGTTCGTCTGGTACAAGGCCTCGGGCCTGGTGGCCGATCTGGCCCTGATCATCAACATGATCATCGTCGTGGCCGCCCTGGCGCTCTTCGGAGCGACGCTGACCCTGCCGGGTATCGCCGGGATCATCCTGACCATCGGTATGGCCGTGGACGCCAACGTGCTGATCTTCGAGCGCATCCGCGAGGAGCTGCGCGCCGGCAAGAACGTGCCCACGGCGATCAGCGCCGGCTACGACAAAGCCTTCATCACCATCCTCGACGCCAACATCACCACCCTGATCACCGCCGGCGTGCTCTACCTGCTGGGTACCGGAGCGATCCGCGGTTTCGCCGTCACCCTGGCCATCGGTATCCTGTCCTCGATGTTCACCGCCCTGATCGTCACCCGCTGGATCTTCGACATGCGCGCCCGGCGGATCAAGGATAAGCGACTTTCCATCTAGCCAAGGCTCGGCGGACCGAGGCGTTCCGTCCGGCGCAGCGGCCGTGTTGGCGTTGTCGAGCGTTACCGTTTCGATTTCACCACGGTCTGGGCGCGGCGGGCCGGAGTTCCGCCCAGCGAGGGGGCTACGTTGCAGATCTTCACCGAAAGCAAGTTCGACTTCATCAAGGGTCGCAAGGTCGCCTTCATCATCTCGGCGATCGTGATCCTGGCCGGCGTCGTCAGTGTTTTCCTGAGCGGCGGCTTCAACCTGGGTATCGACTTCACCGGCGGTGTCCGGGTCCAGGTCAAGTTCGCCGACCCGGTCACCCTGGGCGATCTCACCGAGTTCCGCACCCGGACGGGGATGGACGTCTACACCATCGGCAGCGCCGAGGACGAGGTCGTCATCCGCCAGAAGGCCGAGGACTCGGCGGAGCGGCTGGCCCGGGCCATCGTCGAATACCGCGAGGAGCAGGGGCCGATCGAGGACTGGGAGGAGCTGGGCGAGATCGAAGACTTCCCCGTCGAGCTGATCCCCTACTTCGCCGAGACCTTCGACCTCGAGCTCAATCTGCTCGAGGTGCGCCTCGATGACCAGAACCGCCTGGTGATCAACGAGGCCGGCGTCGAGGAGCTGACCTCGGACATCGAGACGCTGATCGAGGTTTCCACCAACGAGCAGATCACCGCCGTGCTGACCGACCTGCGTCCCCCCGACAACTACGCCGAGGACCGCCTGGATCTGAACGGTCCCGTCAGCGCCGCCGACTACCGCCGGGAGCTCAGCCGGCTCTTCTCCGTCGAGACGGCCGCCGTAGAGCCCGCCGTGACCGCGGCGCCCGAGGCTGAATCCGCCGCCGACGAGGTCGTCGTCGAAGATCTCGAAGACGTTGAAGACATAGATGAAACCGTCGAGGGCGAACCCGCCCCGCCGGCCTTCATCACCGAGCTGGCCGACGAATTGGCCGCCGCCCGCAACCTCACCGGCGTGGAAACCATGCGACTGCTGGACTCCATGGACGAGGCCCTGGAGCTGGCCCGCGAGGCCGGACTCGACGAGGAACGCCTCCAGGTGCTGCGCGACGAGACCTACGTCGGCGCCTTCCAGTTGCAGAGCACCAACGTCATCGGACCCAAGGTCGGCGAGGAGCTGGGCTCCGCCGCCCTGACCAGCATCCTGGTCGCCCTGGTGCTCATCCTGGGCTACATCTCCGTGCGCTTCGAGTTCTCCTTCGCCATCGGCGCCATCATCGCCCTGGCCCACGACGTGCTGGTCACCCTGGGCATCTTCGCCCTGCTGGGCAAGGAGATCAACCTCTCGATCATCGCGGCCCTACTGACCCTGGTCGGCTACTCGCTCAACGACACCATCGTCGTCTTCGACCGCGTCCGCGAGGACCGCAAGCTGCTGCGTCGCCGCGGCCTGCGCGAGATAATCAACACCGCCATCAACGAGACCCTCTCACGCACCGTGCTGACCTCAGGCACCACCCTGATCGTCACCATGGTGCTGGTGCTCTTCGGCGGCAGCGTGATCCACGACTTCGCCCTGGCGCTGACCATCGGCGTGCTGGTGGGAACCTACTCCTCCATCTTCATCGCCAGCCCCTTTCTGCTGGCCTGGTACCGCTGGCGCCAGAAGAAGGCCTAGCCGTCCGGGGGCTGGTTGGCACAGCTTGGCGAACAGGCGGGCTGAGCGGTTGGCCCCATCGGCCGTTTCAATGTCCGGAGGAGATTGCTTACCTCCATGTGAGCGGCGAATGGTGCGACGGGTGCGACGGGCGCGGTGCGATTGGTTCGGTGTGATAGTGCCTGCTTGCAAAAGCTCATCGCCTTCCTGGTTCGCGATACCGGGCGGTCTTGACGACGGCCTACCACGGCACGGACCGGAGCCCGACGGTCAGCGAACCAAAGAACCGATCGCCTGCCGCATTACGACCGGCCCCCTCGACAGTCAGCACCGCCGGTCGCCTTGATCCGCCCTCACCACCGCACCACTGGGAGCAGCGATGCCCTTCACCGATCTGACCCAGCTTGTCGACCGTGTCAAGGAGCGGCCCTCGCGGCGGCTGGCCGTGGCCGGCTCCGACAACGCCGAGACCCTGCTGGCCGTGGCCCAGGCCCACGAGGAGAACATCGCCGAGGCCCTGCTCTTCGGCGATGTTGAGGCCACCAGGCGGTCGGCCGACGAGGCTGGGGTGGATCTGACCCCCTTCGAGCTCGTCGAAGCGCCCGCCAAACAGGCCGCCGAACGCGCCGCCGACGCCGTGGCTTCCGGCCAAGCCGACGCCCTGATGAAGGGCGGGGTCAGCACGCGGGCCTTCCTCAAGGCCGTGCTGGCCGAGGACAACCGCCTGCGCACCGGACGGTTGCTGTCCCACGTGATGATCGCCGAGATCCCGGCCTACCATAAACTGTTATTGCTCTCCGACGC
>WJMB01000181.1 GCA_014728185.1 Candidatus Coatesiibacteriota bacterium | reverse complement strand
TGGACGATCGCGGTGGTTCTGCTGGGCCGCTTGCTCGGCGCCGGGCACGGCGGTCAGTTCAACCACATCTACTCCCTGTTGGTCGCCAAGCTGGTGAATTTGGGGGTCAAGCCTCCTGACCCGGCGGCGCTGGACTGGACGACCTCAGCGCTGTGGAGCGGACCCTTCGCCAGCCCGAGCGCCTACGATTTCCTCCACGCCAACTGGCTGCTTCTGCCCCTTGGTCTGGGCGGAGCGGCGTTGCTGATCGTCCGCCTGCGCCGCGGCGAGCAGAGCCCGGCGGCGCTCTTCGTTCTGATTCTCTTGGCCGGATTCCTGATGGGCGGCCTGCTCTTCTCACGACTGGCCGTCTTCTTCGCCCCCCTGGCCGCCGTGACGGCTGCGAGCCTGGCCGAGTGGCGGCCCGGCAAGCTGCGGCCCGGCCCCTGGCTCCTCGGGCTGCTGACCCTGAGCGCCCTGTTCCAGGCCCTGTTTCTGGACAGGCACAACCTCGTCAAGGACGTCCTCGACGACATCGCACCGCCGGAGCCCGCCTGGCCCCACGACCTGGGCGGCGAGCTCGACGCCGTCGCCGACTGGCTGTCGGCCAACACGCCCCCCGACGCCGTAATCGCCGCGCGCTACAATCTCGCCCCGATGCTGCTGTTGAAGACCGAGCGACCCATCGCTCTGCACTCGATCTGGGAATCCCCCCGGGTCCGTCTCCGCTCCGAATTCTTCAGTAAGGCAATGTTCGCTGATACGGTGTTGTTTGAGAATCTGCTTCGCTCCTGGGGCGTCGATTACCTGATAGTCAGCGCCGCCGACCACCTGGACGCCGGACCCGAATCGGCGCGCTACAACGCCGACGCCCTCGAGTCCGACCCCGGCGAGGCCCTGAGCGTCCTCTGCCTGGAACCGGAAAACCCGACGGGCTTGCGGCTGGCGCACCAGACAACCTCCTTCCGCATCTTCACGGTGGGCGAGCCCGCCGCCGCGGACTACTTCTACGGCGACGAACAGTCCCGCCGCCTGGCCGGTGCTGCCGCGTCGCTTCCCGCCGTCGGCCCCTACAGCCCCTTATTCGACGCCGAATCGCCCTTCGTCGCATTGTCCGACGATCGCCTGGGGCGGGTGGTCGACGCCGTCGAGAACTACAATCTGGCCGCCGAGCTTTACAACAACGGTGTCTATGGCAGCGCCGGGCGGCTGTTCGAAGAGATCCTCACCGAGGTAGGCGACCTGCGCCGCAGCGCCTGGTGGCTGGCCCAGTGCCGTTACCGGGAGAACGATCCCCGCGCCCGCACCGCCCTGGAGCTTCATCTGCGACACTGTCCCGGCGACCTCGAGGCCCTGATCCTGGGTGTCAAGCTGCGCGCCCAGGGCTGGGATATAGACGGCGCCCTCTTCGAGACCCGGCGCCTGCAAGCATTGCTGCCCGAGGAGCCGCGCCTCTACCGCCTGGAGGCCGATCTGCAGCGCGGCTTGGGCCGCCGTGCCGAGGCCCGCCGCCTCGAAGAGCTGGCCGCCGCCTTGGAGGTAACCCCGTGAATCGTGACCGCGTGATCATCCTGGGTGCCGGGCTCTGCGGCCTGGCCGCCGCCGACGAGCTGGGCGCCGCCGGAGCGTCAAGCCTCGTCCTCGAGTCCGAGCAGAGCGTCGGCGGACTGGCCGGCGGCTTCCAGCGCGGCGGCTACACCTTCGACTACGGACCCCACCGCTTCCACACGCCGGACCCGGTCACGCGGGACTACTTCCTCGGTCTCTTCCCCGACGGCGCCTTCCTAACCCCCCGGCGCAAGAGCGAGATCCAGCTCGTAGGCAAGCGCTTCGCCTACCCCCTCGAGTTCCGCGACGTAATCCGCAACCTGGACCTCGTCGACAACGCCCGGGCCTTCATCGACTACCTCGAGGCCTTCGCCCGGCTGCGTTTCTCCAACCCGCCCGAGGAGAGCTTCGAGGATTGGGTGGTCAACCGCTTCGGCCGGACCCTCTTCGACCTCTACTTCGGACCCTACACCGAGAAGCTCTGGGGGCTGCCCACGAGCCGAATCTCCCCGGACTGGGCCTCGCAGCGCATCAGCCTGGTCAACCTCTTCGACGTGCTCAAACGGTTGATCCTGCCCGGACGCAAGGACGAGCCCCGGACCTACGCCCGCGAGTTCCTCTACCCCGCCGCCGGGATCGCCGAGCTGCCCCGCCGCCTGGCCGCGCGGGCCGCCGAGCGTGGCGCCGAGATCCGAACCGGCGCCCTCGTCGTCGCCCTGCGCCGCACCACCGGCGGCTTCTCCGTCCGCCTGCGCGGCGCCGACAACCGGGAATACGAAGAGACCGCCGCCCGGGTGATCAGCACCATCCCTCTACCCGAGTTGCTCCACGGACTGGAGCCCCGACCCGCCGGCCCCGTCCTGACCGCCGCGAAGGGGCTGCGCCTGCGGGCCCTGGTGTTCAGCCACCTGACCTACCGCGGCGCCACGCCCTCCGACAACCACTGGATCTACTTCCCCGAGGCCGGCTACACCTTCAACCGCATCAGCGAACCGGCCAACTTCGCCCCGGAGCTGGCCCCGGTGGGCGCCGCCGCCCTGACCGTCGAGATCAGTTGCGACGTCGACGACGCCCACTGGAACCGCCCCGCCGCCGAGGTCCATCGCTCCGCCGAGGCCGGGTTGCGCCGGGCCGGGCTGCTGCGCGAAGCCGTCGAGACCGCCTATCTGAGCCGCCAGCCCGCCGCCTACCCCGTCTACGACCTCGGTTACGCCGAGCGCTACGCCGCCTGCCTGGCAGCGGCAAACCGCCACGAGAATCTGATCACCACGGGACGCCAGGGGCTTTTCCGCTACGGCAACATGGACCACGCGCTGATCATGGGCCGCAAGGCCGCCCTGGTAGCCCTGGGTCGCCAGGAACGCGAAACCGCCCAGGCCGTCGGCACCGAGAACGAGTACTTCGGCTAGGCACCGCCGCGCGACCCTTGCCGGACCGCCCCCATACCCCGGCACCGGCCCGGCTTTGGCACGTTTCTTGCTATCCCGCCGCCGGGGCCCCGGGCCGGGAACGACGCCAAGGGGCGGCGGGGCGAAGGGTCACTCGCGCCGTTTTGCAAGAAACGTGCCAAAGCCCGCCGCCGGATCGTCGAGGGCTCCTTGGGCCGGGAACCGCCGGCAAAGGTCGCGCGGCAAGGGATCAGTGGAATGTGCTGGTTCTCCTGGTTCCAGCGGTGGGACTTGTCGATTAGCTGGGATACTGTGAATCAAGAGGCAATGAATCTCGTCAAGTAACCTGTCAAACAACCCCGGAAGAACAAGTAGGTTTTGTTCACTTTTGGATACGCCGGGCCAAGCTACTCTAGGCAACCGGTTACCTTGGCTAGCCGATGCCGGCTGGGAAGTGACTTTCAGCTTCCCCGCCATCAATTCCGCTATGCGGGTCAATGACGCTGTTATAGTTATATATGATAGTCTTCGTCATGTTGTTTTAATATGCTCGTATTTAAAATGTATAGCAGTTGGATAGTCGCTGTGTTTATTGACGCTGGTAGAGGAAAACTCCCATTCCATCGCTGGCATCCTCGGCCCAGCTCTGGTAATTCTAGGTGGGAGATGATGATGGCCATTGAACGTCAATCGCGCATACTGCTGCTGGTGCAGCTTTTCCCGCCCTGGCGCACCGAGCCCAACACGGCTCACATGGTCAAATACCTGGGACGGGCGGGCTGCCGGGTGGATGTGGTCCACTCCCTGCCCGGCTGGGGGATGTCGCAGGCCTATCTGTCGCACGATGAAGAGCTTGAGGCCCAGCTCCCCCATATGGTGCGCCGCTTCCCCCGCCGCACACCTAACCTGTTACGAGGTCTGCTGCACCTGCTGCATGGTTATGGTGCCGAGGCCGCCTCCCGGACCGTTGATAAACCCGGGGGACGCAGCCTGTTCGGTCGGCTGTTGCGTTCGGTGACTCACATCCCCGACTCCGATTCCTTCTGGTTTTGGCCCGCCCTCCGGGAGGGGCTGCGCCTGCTGCGCCTCCGCGACCACGACCTGCTGCTGACCTCGGGCCCGCCCTTCACCACCCACCTGGTCGGACGCCTGATCAAGGCCCTGACCGGCATCCCCTGGGTCTGCCACCACCGCGACCTCTACCGGGACAACCCGCTCTACCACCCGCCGATGGCCTGGCGCCATGGTCTGGACCGGACGCTGGAGCGCTGGGTCATCAGCGGCGCCGACGGCGTGACCACGGTCTATCCCGAGGCCACGGAGCTGCTGCGGCGGCGCTACGGGCGTCCGGGGCAGATCTACCGCACCATCCGCAACGGTTACGACGAGGAGGATTTCAGCTGGGCCAAGGCCCGTATCGAGAGGGAGGGTATCAATGGCGACCAGCCCTTCGTCTTCCTCCACGGCGGACGCCTGGCCGCCGTGGAGAGCCGGGGACGCACCGCCCACTCCCTGCTCGCCGGCTTCCAGCGCTGGTTGGAGCGGCGACCCGAGCTGCGCTCCCGGGTGCGGCTGGACCTCGTCGGCAACGTGGCCCATGAGTACAACGGCATCGCGGAACAGCGCGGCCTGACCGATGTGGTCAACATCGATGAACCCGTTCTGATGAGGGAGATGATCCGCCGCGAGCTGACGGCCGACTGCCTGCTCGTCATCCTCGAGGACGACCCCAAGAATTGGTTCACCGCCGGGGGCAAGATCTATGAATGCGCCCGGGCCGGCAGGCCGGTGCTGGGTATCCTTCCCGAGAACGCGGCCGCCCGGTTGATCCGCGAGCTGAACCTGGGCCTGACGGCGCCCTACGCTGATGACGCCGCCGTGGCCGAGCGTCTGGACGAGCTCTACTGCGCCGTCACCGGGGGCGGTTTTGATTACGGCGGACCGGCCCGCGACGAGTTCGTCAGGAAAACCTCCTTCGCCGAGCTGGCCGCCGAGTTCATCCGCGTTTTCAGACAGGTTCTCGATCGCTGACTTCGAGTGTACCCACCCCGCCCCGGAGTAGATGAAACGCCACGTCCTCTTTCTGGTGCGCAATTTCCCGCCCCTGCGGACCGAGCCGAACACGGCGCGGATCGTCAAGTACCTGGGGCGGGCCGGTTGGCGTGTCGACGTGCTGCACTCCCGCCCCGGCTGGGGGGAGTCCCGGGGCTACCTGACCCGGGACGAGGCGCTGATGGAGCAGTTGGGCGACAACGTCCATCCCCACCCGGTCACCACGCCCAATCTCCTGCGCGGCGTCGAGCAACTGCTGAGGCGGCTCGCGGGTGGGAAGGTCCGCGAGACCTCGGGCCTGGGCTCGCGGACCACCTGGCGTCGCGGCGGAGGACTGCGCGGCCTCTACCGTTCGCTGACCAACCTGCCCGACGGTGGGCGGCCCTGGATGCTGCGCTGCCCGGTTCCAGCGCTGCGCCTGATCAGGCGGCTGCGGCCCTCACTGCTGGTTACCTCGGGACCGCCCTTCTCCACCCACCTGGCCGGGTGTTGGATCAAGAGCCTGACCGGAATCCCCTGGGTGGCCTGGTTCCGCGACCTGTATATCGACAACCCGCTCTATGTCGAGTGGAGCCCCTGGCGCCGCGGCTTCGACCGCGCCCTGGAGCGCCGCGTCGTCGGATACGCCGATGCCGTGGCGACGGTCTATCCCGAGACCACGGAGCTGATGCGCCGACGCTGCGCCCGACCGGGCCAGCTCTACCGCACCATCCGCAACGGCTACGACGAGGAGATCTTTGCCGGGGCCCGCAGGCGGATCGAGGCTGAGCGATCGGACAACAAGCTGGTCCTGCTCCACGGCGGCAAGCTGGCCTATAAAGATCGCGACGGGCAGACGGCCCACGCCCTGCTCGAGGGCCTGCGGCGCTGGCTGGACGAGAACCCCGCCGCCGCCGACGTTCTGCGCCTGGAGCTGGTCGGCAAGGGTGCTCCGGCCTACGGTGAGCGCGTCGCCGAGCTGGGTCTGGAGGGCGTCGTCACTCTGGAGCCCGCCGTCCCGCTGCACCGCATCACCGAGCGCCAACTGGCCGCCGACATCCTGCTGGTCATCCTCGAGGACTCGCCGACC
>WJMB01000180.1 GCA_014728185.1 Candidatus Coatesiibacteriota bacterium | reverse complement strand
GACCCGTCGGGCTGTAATGGAGAACGGCCACGACCCCGCCGCGATCCGGCGTCTGTCACCCGGCGGGCACCCTGTCACCGGCGACGACGCCCACGGGGACAAATGAGTTTCATCTACGCCAGACCCAACCTCTTCCAGCGTCTGCGCGGCAAGCTGCGCAGGCTGGTCAAGGGGCGGCGCAAGGGGAGCAAAGTGGACAAGGAACTGCGCGCCAAGGCCCGCGAGCTGCTCGACTCGGGCCGGGCCGACGTCATCATCGGCTACGCCGTGACCCGGGACGGCGAAGCCCGCCGACCCGTCTTCGTCGACGACGTCGCCGGGATCGATGAGCTGGTCTTCGACGAGCTCTGCCATTCCAACCTGACTGCCTACCTCACCAAGCGCTACAAACCGCTGAGCGCCCGCTGGAAAAAACCCGCCGTGGTGGTCAAGGGCTGCGACGCCAAGGCCTTGGTGGGCCTGATCCAGGAGGCCCAGCTCGACCGCGGGGCCGTCACCCTGATCGGCGTCGCCTGCGACGGCGTGGAACTCGACGGCGAAAAGCCGCACAAGTGCGAGATCTGCGACGCCCACACGCCGCGCGGCGTCGATATCGTTATCGGCACGGCTTCGGCCGCCGATCCCGTAGAGCCCGCCGCCGAGTACCATCCCTCTGAGGCGGCCCGGGAGCTGGCCGAGCGTCCCCCGGCCGAGCGCTTCGCCTTCTGGCGCGAGCAGTTCGCCAAGTGCCTGCGCTGCTACGCCTGCCGCGAGGCCTGCCCGTTGTGCACCTGCGAGCGCTGCATCGCCGACTCCAACCAGCCCCAGTGGGTGCCGACCAGCGCCCACGAGGCCGGCAACTGGAGCTGGAACCTGGTGCGCGCCTTCCACCTGGCCGGTCGCTGCATCGGTTGCGGCGAGTGCGCCCGGGTCTGCCCCGTCGAGATCCCCCTGGACCTGCTCAACCAGCACCTGCGGCGGGTGGTCGCCGAGCGCTTCGACTACATCGCCGGACGCGACGCCGAGGCCCGGCCACCCCTGACCGTCTACCGTGAAGAGGACGCCGAGGAGTTCATCCGCTGAGGACGGACAAACAGCTCGGATGAGCATACATTTCAAGCGACTGGCAAAGCTCACTTCACACAGAGCAGGCGCCTTGTCACCGCCTATTGTAGGCCGCTCACAAGCGACAGGCCCTTCGGACGCCTCAGGGGCACTATCCGTCGTACTGTCTGTAGATTACCATCACAACAAGGTCCGAACAGGGAAACGCCCCCTGAAGGATAATTATCGTTTGGCAGTCCCGCCGCCGTCCGACAGGCTTTCAGCAATCATCTCGCAACGGCGGCGGCCATGCCGTCGTCACGAAGCCGCCTTGCCGGACGAGCGACACCCGGCGTTGGCTCAGTTCCGGTCTCGTAGAGAACTGTACCGCGTATTGAACCGAACCACTCAGACTCTGAACCAACGTCGCGACAGCACCGCTAAGGAAAAGATAACACGTGGCCTTCCTCGGCAATCTCATCCACCGCGTCCCGCTGCTCTCCCGACTCGTCGCCAGGTTGCGTTCCAGGAAGGAACGGCGCCGCCTGCGGAACAGGAGCACCGCCGAGGTTTTCGCAGAGATCCACCGTACCAACGCCTGGGGCGGCCGGGACTCCCTCTCCGGCACCGGCTCCGACACCGAGCAGACCCGGCTGGTCGTCACCGCGCTCCAGCGGATCATCGCCGAACGAAAAGTCGCCACAATGCTGGACATCCCCTGCGGCGACTTCCACTGGATGCGCCACGCCGACCTCGGCGGGGCGGACTACACCGGTGCCGACATCGTCGACGAGTTGATCGAAGAGAACCGTCGCCGCTACACCCGACCACGGACGACTTTCCGCCGTTTGGACCTGCTGAGCGACGAGCTGCCCCGGGTGGACCTGATCTTCTGCCGTGACTGTCTGGTCCATTTCTCCCATGCCGACGTGCGGCGGGCGCTGGCCAATATCATCGGCAGCGGCTCACGCTTCCTGCTGACGACGACTTTCAGCGAGCAGCGGTTCAACGCCGAGATCGTCACCGGCCAGTGGCGCCGTCTCAACCTGGAACGACCACCCTTCTCGCTGCCGTCGCCCCTCGAGCTGATCAACGAGGGCTGCACGGAGGATGACGGCGCCTACGCCGACAAATCCCTGGGTCTCTGGAGGATATCCGACCTGAAGCAGTGAAGCAGGCGCAGTCCGGGGCGGTTGCGGTCGGGAGATGAACCCCTCGATACCCGGACAACGGCTCAGGGGATGGAACACGCACGGCCAAGGACGCCTCGCCGTCCCGTCGAAAGGCCCGTCGGAGGTCGCACCCAATCCCGTGAAGCTGGAATCAGGCTGTCACTGAGAGCAGCCTCACGCGGCTCTCGGGGGATACTGATATCATCCGTTTGCGCGCACATCTCCTGGAGCTGACGCACCGGAATCCTGCGCCAAGCCGTCCAGCGAACAGCCAGGCGCCGCGGCCGGCGTGCTTGTGGATACTTGCCGGCAATGAGCGGCAAGCCAGCCCGGACCTTTTCCGGACCTGTTTCACTCATCCGCGACGGCACCGCCGCCCCGCGACACGGGTGGATTCTCTTCAGACTCCTTCGGCAGTCCACCTCCAGCGTCGTCGGTTATTTATAAGGCGGCAAACACGATCCTGGGCCGGCCGGGGCAACTTGCACCTGCATCCCTCCTTGAAACGGGGATGAAGGGTAACGCTGCGGTTCACTACGAAAACATGATCCTTTCGAGAATGACCGCGGCCCGACAACGCTGCTGGATGACCAGTCGCTAACTCGACACCAAGGGGGACCCCATGGGGGAGGAGTTCAGTTGTCCGAACTGCGGGAGTGACGTCGAGATCGACGACGTAACCTGTCCCAGTTGCGGATACAACTTCAGGGAATCGACCAGCTTCTCGACGCTGGGCGCCGACAGCGGCCGCGTCTCGACCTCTCCGCGACGCTCATCGAGCGACGGTGTCCGTCGGGGTTCCGGCGGTTCCTGCCTGGGCAGGATCATCCTCTGGACGGTGATCATCGGTGTGGGCATCCTGGCCCTGGTGGAGCTTTTGAACATGCCCTTCGTCGACGGCGAGGAGCCCTGCTGGTCCCCCGACGGCCACCACCTGGCCTTCGTCCGCGACGATGAGATTTACATCATCGACCGCGAGGGTGACAACGAGCGCTTCCTGACCGCGGGCCGCTTCCCCGACTGGTCCCCAGATGGTACGCAGATCGCCTTCCACGATCCCTCCGACGGCGACAACGACATCTTCGTCATCAACGCCGACGGAACGGAGCGGCGCAAGCTGACCGACAACGATCAACACGACGAATTCCCGCGCTGGACCGGCGACGGCGAGCGCATCGTCTACGCCCACTCCCCGGTCAGCCACGGCGAGATCCACTGGATCGACGTCCACAGCGGGATCGACGAGCTGATCTCCTACGGGTCTCCGCCCCTGGACGCCTCCCCGGACGGCCTGATGCTGGCCTACAACGAGGACGGCGTGCTGGTCATCGAGCTGCTCTCCAGCGAGTACGGACCAAACGCGCTTTCAGCCCACGAACGGGAACGACAGGGTATTCCCGAGCCGGACTGGCCGCTCAACACCGAAAACGAGTGGGAGCTGCGCCGCCGCTTCCGCTTCCCGGGCAAGAGCTGGCTGCGTTGGGCCGAGGACAGCGATACCATCATTTACGTCCGCTCCGACACCGTCTACGTTGCCGACGGCTACGAGGCCCACGGACTGGACTTCTTCGACGATCCCATCGGCAGCCTGGAGAACGTCGAACAGGGAGCGCAGCCCTTCCTCGAACGCGACGGCGAGACCGTCAGCCTGGTCTCCTCGAGCTTCCTGGGCATCTTCTCCGGCATCTACCGGATCGAGGACGAAGACTACGAGTACAACACCTCGGGCTACGACTGGGGCGGCGAGGACGAGCCCGTCGATCTCAACGTCGACTACGACGCGGGAGGACGATGAACGAGGAACTGAAACGACGGATCGCCGCCGGGCGTGACTTTCTCAAGGCCGGAGACTGGCGCGGCTTCTCCGAGGTGCCGACGGACCAGCGCCGCGGCGTGGAGATACCCGCCTTCCAGAAGGCGCTCCCCGAGGGGGCCGAGGCAATCCCCCTGCCCGACCCCGCCGGGCTCGAACTGGGCCGAACACCCCTGGCCGAGGTCATCGCCCAACGCCGCAGCCGCCGCCGCTTCACCGACGAGTCACTGACCCTCGAGGAGCTATCCTTTCTGCTCTGGTCCACCCAGGGGCTCAAGCGGGTGGTCAAGGGCTGGAGTTTCCGCACTGTCCCTTCGGCCGGTTCGCGCCATCCCTTCGAAACCTACCTGCTCGTCGAGCGCGTCGACGGACTCGAGAAGGGGCTCTACCGCTTTCTTCCCAAACCGCACGCCCTGATCAGCCTGCCCGCCGCTGCGGGACTGCGCCGTCGCAGCGTGGTGGCCCTGGTCGGCCAGGACTTCAACCCCGCCGTCACCTTCTACTGGACCGCGCTGCCCTACCGCACCGAGTGGCGCTACTCCGTGGTCTCGCACAAAGTGATCGCCATCGACGCCGGTCACCTCTGCCAGAACCTCTATCTAGCCGCCGAGAGCCTGGGATGCGGCACCTGCGCCATCGGCGCCTACGACCAGGCCAAGGCCGACGAGCTGGTCGGCGCAGACGGCACCGACGAGTTCGTCGTCTACGCCGCCCCCGTCGGCCGGTTGGCAGTGGGCGAGAACGCCGATTGAGCGCGGCGACTCCGAGTCCGGGCGAGCCCTGTTTTCACCATGCCCATCCGTTGCGCTGGGTAGTGATACGCTTATTAGTAGGGCGGCACTCGGAGGGACGCGAATTGCAAACCGCTGTCATAGTAGCTTGTTAGCCGGGCGCACCCCTTGAGGCCGCTTTACCCGACTGCGCAAAACAACGGACACATCTGTAAGCGATCGTCCCCCCGGTCATTCTCGGCTCTAGATTATCCGACCATCCGCGAGAGGCCCCGCAACACCGACCAAACCATGATCATCGAGGAACCATGAAGGAAGCCAAGCTGGAGAGTCTGGAGCGCCTGCTCGAAACCCTGTTAGCCGCCGGTGTCCGCGTCGTAGGACCGCGCCGGGACGGCGGACGGGTCGTCTATGCCGAGCTCGACTCCCCCGCCGACTACACCGCCGATTACATCGCCCCGGCCAACTCGCCCAAGGAGTTCCTCTTCCCCAAGAGCGAGACGATCCTCGAGGCCGCCTACGACGCTGCGGGCGTCAAACTCGAGGACAAGCTGGACGACGATTACCCGGCCACGGTCATCCTCGGCGTGCGCCCCTGCGACGCCCGGGGCCTGGCCTCCCTCGACGAGGTCTTCGCCGGCGAGTACGCCGACGAATTCTATTTGCGCCGCCGTGCCGCCACCACAATCGTCGCCGTCAGTTGCCTGCGCTGCGACGCCGACTGCTTCTGCACCTCCACCGGCGGCGGTCCCGACGACCCCGCCGGCAGCGACCTGCTGCTGACCCCCCTCAAGGGCGGATACTTCGTCGAAGCCGTCACAGAGAAAGGCTCGGCCCTCCTCGACGGCCACGCCGGGCTCTTCGACGACGCCCCCCAGCGGGCCCTGCGCGACCGCGCCGTCGCCGGAGTAAAGAGCGAGCTGCGCGCGGACCTCGCCGAAACGGCCGAGGCCGCCCGCCGCTTCCTGCAAAACCCCGCCGCCTACGACGACGAGCGCTGGGAACGCCTGGCCTACCGCTGCCTCTCCTGCGGGGCCTGCACCTTCGTCTGTCCGACCTGCCACTGCTACGACATCGTCGACGAGGGCAAGGCCGGTGCGTCCCGACGCAAGAAGAACTGGGACGCCTGCCAGTTCGACCACTTCACCCTCCACGCCTCGGGGCATAATCCGCGCTCCCGCCAGCCCCTGCGCTGGCGCAACCGCTTCGCCTGCAAGTTCAAGATCTACCCCGAACGCTGGGAGGTCCCGGGCTGCGTGGGCTGCGGACGCTGCATTCGCGTCTGCCCAGTGGGCCAAGACATCACCGAGGCGTTGGCCGCCCTGGCCACCGCCGCCGGCAAACCGACGGGCTAGTCCGCGCCCCGCGCCGAACCTCGAACGAGGCGGCGCCTCATCCCCGCCCCGGCGTTGGCACGCTTCTTGCAGCAGAGCGGGGTCGCCCGACGCTGGAAGGCCCGGCGCCATTCCGCAAGAAGCGTGCCAACGCCGCCGCGCCGGAACGATTGAAACGGTTCTTCGCCGAGAACCTGTTCGGCGCGGGGCGCGGTCGGCCACCGATACGAGGGACCCCAGCAACGAACCCATTCATCAGAACAAGGACGCGAGCCATCGATGAACACTGACAACATCTACGCCCCCCGGTTGATGCGCGTGATCGAGGTCACCCCGGAGACCCCGGACATCCAAACCTGCCGCTTGCGCTTCGAGGACGAAGCCGTCGCGGAGTCCTTCAGCTTCGCCACGGGCCAGTTCGGCCTCTACTCCTGCTTCGGCGAGGGCGAGAGCACCTTCTGCATCGCCAGCTCACCGACACGCGAGGGTTACATCGAGTGCACCTTCCGCGAGGTCGGCCGGGTGACAGCCGGTCTGGCCCGGAAGAACCCGGGCGATTTCATCGGGTTCCGCGGACCTTACGGTAACAGTTTCCCCGTGGAGGCGATGCGCGGCGCCGACGTGCACATCGTCGGGGGCGGTATCGGCCTGGCGCCGCTGCGCAGCCTGATCTGCTACCTACTGGACAACCGCGCCGACTACGGCGAGCTGAACATCGTCTACGGCGCCCGGTCCGTGGACGACCTGGTCTATAAAACCGAGCTCGAGGAATGGGCTGACCGAGACGACCTATCGCTGACCCTGACGGTGGATCCCGGCGGCGAGACCCCGGACTGGAGGGGGAGTGTCGGCTTCGTCCCGCCGGTGATGGACGAGCTCAAACTTTCCAGAGACAACGGCTGGTTGGTCACCTGCGGTCCGCCGATCATGATCCGTTTCGTGTTCGAGTCCCTGCGCCGCTCCGGTTGGGACCCC
Source organism: Candidatus Coatesiibacteriota bacterium (assembly GCA_014728185.1). GTDB lineage: Bacteria > RBG-13-66-14 > RBG-13-66-14 > RBG-13-66-14 > RBG-13-66-14 > WJMB01. The sequence continues at coordinate 1,862 of WJMB01000180.1, read as the reverse complement.
GAGTGGGTGGTGACCACCCTGGAGAACCGGATGAAGTGCGGCCTGGGCAAGTGCGGGCGCTGCAACGTCGGCGACAGCTACGTCTGCGTCGACGGCCCCGTCTACACCATGGCCCAACTCGACGAGCTGCCCAACGATCTTTAAGCCTGGTTGGCATCTGCGTGAACCCGCACGCCTTCGAGGCTCGTTTACTTTTTGCAAACCCTGGTGTATCATCGCCCAAACGTTATTTGCTCTGGACGGACGCCCACTTTACACTTATTGTGCCGCGTCGCCGGACTAGAACACTCCCCAACCGCATCCGAGGAGCCATCGATGCGCAAGACCCTGTTGATCGTATTGAGCTTTCTGGCCGCCGCCGTTCTGTTGACCGGCTGCCAGGGTGGTCGCACCTATCAGTGCGAAGGCGCCGCCACCGACATCCGCAACGCCAAGGCCTACGACCGCGCCATCGAGAACATGATGACCTACATCGAGGGCGAGGGCGCCACAGAGCCTTGCGCCCGCGTGATGCTCTTCTGGGCTTACGCCGAGAAGGGCGATTTCACCGAGGCCGTGCGTTGGCGCGATGAGGCCGTCGAGATGAACCCCGCTTGCCAGGAGGAGATCGACTCCCTGATCATCGAGCGGCGCTTCTTCGTCAAGGCCCAGAACATGACCATCGAGGCCATGAACGCCGGCGATTACCAGAACGCACTCGACAGCGCCATCTTCGCCCAGGAGCTCGATCCCAACTACTACCTGCCCTATTACCTGGCCGCCGAGGTTTACATCAACCTCGAGATCGAAGCCCTCAACGCCGGCAACGAAGAATTGGCCGCGGAATACGGCGAGCTGGCCGCCGAGGAATACCACACGGCCATCCAGAAGCTCCACGGGCAGTGGAAGGATCCGGACAGCTACTACCAGCCTGTCAAAGACAACGACGCCATGCGCGTCTACTACCGTGGCGCCGACGTGTTGGCCCTCACCGAAAAGTATGATATGGCTGAAGAGGCCATCGACCTGGCCCTCGAACGCTTCCCCGATTTCTTCGAGATCAAGATGGTCAAGGCCGACATCCTTGTTCGACAGGAGAACAACGAGGAAGCCGAAGCCCTCTATGAAGAGCTGATCCCATTGGCCGAGGAGAAGTACGAGAACGCCGAGGGCAACGCCAAGATCATCGCCGGTGACGACTACGTCAACCTCCTCGACAAGGTCGGTGTCTTCTACATCACCCGCAACAACCTCGACCCGGCCGACCTGCAACTGGCCATCGAGTACCTGCGCACCGGCTTCGAGATCGACCCGGATAACGCGACCCTCGTCGATCACCTCAACCTGGTGCTCAACCAGCTCAACTTCACCGCCGACGACGCCGACTGGATCCGCGCGGTCTTCGAGAAGTGGGAAGAGCAGCACAGCGAGTAGTTGACACCGCCCGCGGGCGTGTGCTACTATGCCCCTCCGCGAGTTAGAATGGGCCCGTGGCGCAGTTGGGAGCGCGCCTCCTTGGCGTGGAGGAGGTCAGGGGTTCGAATCCCCTCGGGTCCACCAACCATTGCCGCAGTAACAAGTTGAAAACGTCAAACGCCGGCTCCGGCCGGCGTTTTTTTACATCGGGAGGGATCGAGGACCCGGTTAAGACTGGGTTGAGATCGTGATCTGCTGAAAATTGACGCCAAACAGCATAAGCACCTGTCACGAATGAGCGGGCAAACAGGGGGCGGTTGCAGGAGGCGCGCCCTATAGATAACCTAACTATGCCGGCGGCTCGCCTTTAACGCCCCTCCCATTATTCTCGACTAACAAGGGGGACAGTAGCAAGCAAAAAGGGAGCGCATGATGATTGCGGAATCAAAACGCGAAGCATCGGGAAG
>WJMB01000179.1 GCA_014728185.1 Candidatus Coatesiibacteriota bacterium | reverse complement strand
TGGATCAATCAAGAGCTCGGCGAAAAATGGGGATCTGCCCGAATCGCATCGGTTATGGTTCAAGGCTCTTCTCGAAAGCGCCCAGAATGCCGCCGATGAGATCGTCCGCGGGCTGGACGAGTTGAGCGATGGATTTGATTCCACTGAAGGAGCCCTGCTGACTTTGATAATCGAACGTGACGGCAAGCGGCTGTTTTCTCATGATCTCGAGCCCATCCGTGAGGCCTTCGTCCGCTCAGTAATCGAAAGCTTCTCCAGCCCGATCAGCGGCGTCGATTCCAGCAAGACGCCCGGCGCCTGTGCCGTCTGCTTCACCGACGATCGCAAGGTGCTGGGCGCGGTCAATCCCCTGCGCAGTTTCTCCGTCGACAAGCCGGGCTTCGCCCAGGGGCTCCAGCGGGCCAACGCCTGGCGCAACTTCCCCTGCTGCCTGGACTGCGCCCTGGCCCTGGAGCGCGGCCAGGAGTACGTCGCCTCGCGGCTCAACTTCTACTTCTATGGCTTCAAGCTTTACCTGGTCCCCCACTTCTCCGGCGGGCGGGTCGAGGAACACCTGCTGGAGACGATCGCCAACAAGTTCAACGAGGTCGTCAGCGACGATTACGACCCCGAGAAGCTGGGCTTCGCCGGCGGGAAGCTGGAGGGTTTCCAGCGCCAGGCGGATCGCCTGCTCATCACGGCGGCGAAGAGTGAGGGCGTCGGTGCTTATGATTTCATCTTCTACGACATCGAGCAGAAGGCCCACCGCTTCTTGGCCGTCGTGCCCGAGGTCCCGCGCGAGGAGCGGCTGCGCAAGATTATCAACACAAAGGAACAACTCGATGAGCTTGCGCCCTTCAGCGAACCGCTGGACAAGCAGGGCTTGCGGATGTTCCGGTTCCACTTCGGCCTGCTGCGTGACAAGAGCGGGGTGTTGCCCAAGCTGGGCACCCACGACCCCTACGGCTCGGACTTCCTCGAGATCGTCCAGGCCATCCTGGGCCGGGGACGGATCGAATGGGACTGGCTGCTGGGCCACCTGATGCGCCACCTTCACGAGTCTTTCAACGCCTGGCGCAAGGGTGAGCGCAAATCCATCGACTATCCGATCCGCGCCGACCTCATGTTGCTCTACTTTCTGACCGATCCTGAAATCGGCGTTGTATTCCGAGGAGGAGAACCGATGACCATCGAACCCGATAACGCAGCCCTCAAGCGACTGGTGGCGGGGGACCATTCCGGCCCCGTCGAGGCGGCCGAGCTGGCTGTCGAGGGTAATGCCGGATTGCTCGACCGGACGGTCAGCCAGGCCGTCTTCCTGACCGGCGCCCTGACCCGGCTGTTCATGTACAAGCAATGGAAGGAACGCGGCGCCACGCCCTTCTGGGGCAAGCTCCACAGCCTGCGGCTGACCGTGGACAAGGTCCGTGACCTGCTGCGGCCGATCCGTGACAAGTACCAGGCCTATGGTTTCGATACCCCGACCGATTTCGAGTCCCTGGTCTCGACCAAATGGCTCGAGGTCGGTCCCGGCGACGAGCTTTCCGTTGATGAGGCGAGCCTGTTGTTCACCCTGGGTCTCAACCTCGGGAGTTACTTCTTCAGCAAGCGCGACAAGAACAAGGAGCAGGATAATGAGTGACTACAACACCCGCAGTGAGTTGCTGTTTCTCTACGACGTCAAGGACGCCAACCCCAACGGCGACCCCCTGGACGAGAACAAGCCCCGCATCGACGAGGCCTCGGGGCGCAACTTCGTCACCGACGTGCGCCTCAAGCGCACCATCCGCGACTTCCTCTACAAGCACAAAGGGCGGGAGATCTTCGTCCGGCGGATCGAGAAGGCCGACGGCAACATACAGGATGCTAAGGAAAGAGCCCAAGATTTCGAGACCAAAGCCGAGAGAATAATTGGCGAATGCATTGATATTCGTCTTTTCGGCGGCACCATCCCCACCGAGGTCGAAAAAGTAGATAAGAACGGTAAAGTAAAGATGAAGGGAGGTAAACCGCAAACAGAAACAGGCTCGATTACTCTAACAGGTCCTGTCCAATTCAAAATCGGGCGAAGTCTGCATCCGGTTGAATTACGCTTCATTCGTGGAACTGGGGCGTTTGCCTCTGGATCGACCAGCAAACAGCGCACTTTCCGCGATGAATACATCCTGCCCTACTCGCTGGTCGCCTTCCACGGGATCGTCAACCAGGTAAGCGGGCGCTTTTCCGACTACTACAAAAAAGTTGCAGACAACCTCAAGAAAGAGGACATCGACCTTCTGCTCGAAGGCATCTGGCACGGCACGGGCAACCTGATCAGCCGCTCGAAGATGGGCCAACTGCCCCGGCTGCTGCTCAAGCTCGACTACAAAGACGAGCACCTGTTCATCGGCGACCTCGACCACCTGGTCGAGCTCGACGCCGGGGAGAAGCCGCCCGTCGAGGTCCGCAGTCCCGAAGACTATACCGTCAAGCTGGACCGCCTGGTCGAGCTGGTCCAGGGGCGTTTCGGTTCCAAGATCGACAAACTGCGTTACGCCCACGACGATCGAGTGATCCTGACCCTGAACGGCGAGCCGACGACCATCCCCGAAGCCTTCAGCGATCTTAACGTCGAGCCGTTGCCCTTCCATCCAGCGTAGGGAGGCGGCATGGACGTCCTGGTTTTCGATATCTACGGCGACTGGGGTCACTTCCGGCGCTACTTCAGCACCACCTCGCCGCTGTCCTTCGTCGTCCCGCCGCGCACCACTCTGGCCGGGATGCTGGGGGCGCTGCTGGGGGTCAAACGCGGCGAGGGTCCCGACGAGTTCCCCCGGGCGCTGGACTCCGCCCGGGCCAAGATCGCCGTCGCCCCGCTGGCGCCCCTGGATAACATCCAGTTGGGTCTGTTGCTCATCAAGACCAAGCGCGACAGCGGCGGGGTGCTGGTCGAGGGACTCTTCGGCCCTCATTACGGCCACACCCGCATCCGCTACGAGTTCCTGCGTCGGCCGGCCTACCGCCTCTTCGTGCACCTCACCGACGACGGCCTGATGAAGCGGCTCGAGGAGACCCTGACCGAGCACCACTGCGCCTTCACCCTCTCGCTGGGGCTCTCCGAGCTGCTGGCCAACTACCGCTTCGTGGGGCGCTTCAACACCATCGAAAAGGAGCCCGACGAGACCGTCGAGCTTCACTCCGCCGTCACCGAAGACACCCTGGGCCGAGGCGCCGAGCCCGAGTACGTCCCCGGGACGCGCTGGGTCAAGCACGTCGCCGCCGTCGACATCAATCCCGACCGCGAGGTTACCTGCTACGAGCCCGTCTTCGCCATGATCACCCCGCTGCGGCGCGGCGAGAAGATACCCGACGACGCGCCGCCGCCCCTCGCGCCCCGGGTTCCGCCGCTCAAGTGCAAGCCTCGACGCTGCTTCGAGGTCGAGCTGCCCGAGGATAACGGCGGTCTCCAGCGCTTCTGCTTCCTCGAGAGGGCCAACGGTGGACCGTGACGATCTGTTGAGCGTCTACGCCGTGGCCGAACATACCTACTGCCCGCGCAGCTTCTACTACCACCTCCACGGGCACGTGGGGATCAACCGCTTCATCGCCGACGGCCGGGTTCGTCACACCTTCGTCGACGAGCCCGGCAGCCGCTCACACTCCGAGGTGAAGCAGGAACTCTCGGTGCATCTGGGCTCCGAGGAGCTGGGGCTCAGCGGGGTAGCCGACATCCTCGAAGAGAACGCCGACGGCACCCTGACAATCGTCGACTACAAGCGCGGCGAGGACAGGGACCCCAACCTTTTCCAACGGGTCCAGCTTTGCCTGCTGGCCCTGCTGGTCGAGGAGGAGCGCGGCGTCACGGTCGAGCGCGGCTTCATCCACTTCGTCGGCTCGAATAAACGCCGCGAGGTCGTTTTAGACCAGGAGCTGCGCGAGCGCAGCCTGCGGGCGCTGCATGAGGCCCGCGCCCTGGCCCGCGAACTCAAACCGCCGCCGCCGGTCAACGACCAGCGCTGCCGCGGTTGCATGCACTATGAGGTCTGCCTGCCCGAGGAGGTCGACTGGCTCTCTCGGGGAGCCGTCGGCGGATTGACCAAGGGCACCCCGCTGGCCGCGCTGCCCGAGGGCCGCACCGTCTACATCGACAAGCAGGGCGCCTACGTCGGCAAGCGGGCCGACACCCTGCGCATCACCTACAAGCGCGAGGAACTGACCCGCATCCCGCTCACCGAGGTGCGCAAGCTCTGCCTGTTCGGCAACGTCAACCTCTCGACGGCGGCCGTGCGCGAGCTGCTGCGACGCGACATCCCCATCGTCTACCTCTCGGGTTACGGCCGCTACGAGGGGATCTTTCTCCCCGAGCGCTCCGGCAACGTGCCCCTGCGCCTGGCCCAGTACCGCGCCCGCGACGACGCTCCGGCACGCCTCGAACTCTGCCGCGCCTTCGTCAGCGGCAAGCTGCATAACTGCCGCACCCTGCTGGGGCGCTACGCCCGCGAGAGCGGCGACGACACCATCGTCGCCGCCCGGGGCAAGCTCAAGGCCTTGATGAAAGATGTCGAGCGCGTCGACACCGTCGACAGCCTGCTCGGTCTCGAGGGCGCCGCGGCCCGCGAGTACTTCGCCGCCTTCGCCCGCTGCATCGCCGAGGAGCCGCCCTTCGACTTCACCAGGCGCACCCGGCGCCCCCCGGCCGATCCCGTCAACGCACTGCTCTCCTTCACCTACACTCTGGTGACCACGGAGCTGATCGCCGCCTGCCACCGCGTCGGTCTCGACCCCCACCTGGGGCTCTACCACACACCGCTCTACGGCCGGCCCGGTCTGGCCCTGGACCTCCTCGAGGAGCTGCGGCCCATCTTCGCCGACGCCCTCGTTCTGGCCCTGATCAACCGCCGCGAGTTCAACACAGACGACTTCGAAACCCGCTTCGGTGGCGTGTTCCTGAAGAAGAGCGCCCGGCTGCGCTTCTACGAGCGCTACGAGGACCGCAAGCACGACGAGATCGTCCACCCCGTCTTCAAGTACAAGGTCAGCTACCGCCGTCTTTTCGAGCTCCAGGCCCGCATCCTGGCCAAGACCCTCCCCGGCGAGCTGCCCGGGTACCTACCCTACAAGGCCCGTTGATCATGCTCCACCTGCTCGCCTACGATATCGCCGATGACAAGCGGCGCGCCAAGGTCGCCAAAATCCTCGAGGGCTACGGCTTCCGCTCCGAGTTCTCCGTCTTCGAGGCCGACCTGACCCCCGCCGAGCTGGTCTTCCTCAAGGCCGACCTCCTGAAACACCTCGATGAGGAAACCGACAAGCTGTTCATCTATCCCATCTGCGCCCGCTGCCGCAAGGCGATTATTCGCCTGGTGGGAAAGCCGCCGCCCATCGACGACAACACCTTTATCATCGGATAAGCTCTAAAACCGCTTGCGAGAACCGTCTACTGTGCCGAAACCCCCCGTCGCGCTCGAACTTGCATAACCCACTGAAAAAGGCTATAC
>WJMB01000178.1 GCA_014728185.1 Candidatus Coatesiibacteriota bacterium | reverse complement strand
GCGGCGCAGCGCCTCCTTGAAGGTGCCAACGTTGGTCTGGGTCCACTCGTCGGGGTGGATGTCGCGCTGGATGGCCGCGTTCTCAGCGGGCAGGCCGAAGGCGTCCCAGCCCATGGGGTGCAGCACCGTTTCGCCGCGCCGGTGACGGTAGCGGGCGATGACGTCGCCGATCGAGTAGTTGCGGGCGTGGCCCATGTGCAGCTTGCCCGAGGGGTAGGGGAACATGTCCAGGACGTAGTACTTGTTCTCGGGCGGCTCGAGACCCAGGCGATCGGGCTGGGCGAAGCGCGAGAAGCCCTCCGCGCTCCAGCGGTCGCGCCACTTCTTTTCAATCTCGACGGGGTTGTAGGTCTCGCGGTCGCTTGACATGGGTCGGGTCTCCGGTTGGGGGGCGAGGTTGGGAGGTGCCGGGGAATCGCCGCTCGGCCCTGAAGGTTTGCGGTCGGGTCAAGCCGGAGCGGCGGGGGATAGGTCAAACGGCTCCTGAGGCGATAAGCCATGCAACCGCCGTCAGCGGCCCAACCAGGGCGCACACGAAACGTCCTCGAACAAGGGAAGAACGGCTCGGAAACGGATGAGTCGCCGTCCATCGTCGGTGGTCGCCGGATTACGAGCCCCGGGTGTTTTTCAAAAAACCGCCGTCCCGGGCTGCCGACGGCGGTTCTCGAAAGTGTTTCATCGTGGACAGCGGAAACACCGGCCGTCAGGCGTGGCTGAGTAACGGCAGGCTAAGTCGTCCGATGCGGCTGCTGGGGCGGCTTGTCGTAATCATATCACTGTCCGTTTCGCCCTTCGGCGCGGTTGGGGGCGATATGGTAAGTCGACCAACGGGGCGAATATAGACCACGGCGGACGGGGTGTCAAGGATGCGGGCGCCGGTTACTTGTCCTTCTTCTTCTCTTCGTCCTGCTCCTCATCCCAGATAAGGATCGAGCCGCAGTTCTCGCAGTATTCGATCTCCTCGGCCCGGCGCACGCGCAGGGCCTTGGCGCTGGGCACGGTGACGAAGCAGTTCAGGCAGACACCGCCGGAGAGCTTGGCGACGGCCTTGTCGTGGTGGCGCTTGTAGAAGCGCTGGTAGTAGTTGAGCAGGTCCTGACGGATGCGGGTCTTCATCTCGTCCTTGCCCTCGGCGATCTGCTCGAGTTCCAGGGAGATGCTGTGAATCTCATCGTCGGAGAGTCCCTGCGAGCGCAGCTCTTCGAGGGCTTTGCCCAAACGGTTGAGCAGACGATCGACCTCCTGCAGTTTGGCGACGAGTTTGAGCTGTTCCTTCATAGCGTTCTCCCTTTGATTCGTCAACAGGTTTCGTCGGGTTAGTTTTTTCGTGGTAGTTTACTGGGCAAGGGGTTCTCGACAATTGTATCACATGGTATCACTAGGTTTCGCTGGGGTGTTTCGCGCCAGAAAACACCCCGCCAAGTTGCCGATGGGTTAATTTTATGGCCCCGGAGGTCGAATTGCAAGGGCTTGGGAATTGACGAAGCTCAAATTTTCATCTAAATTAAGTACGCTTGGATAGTTGGTCGAAATGGGCGACCTTGATTCGACGCATACGGCGAGGTGAAAAGCTATGAAGAACAGTGTCTTGAATTCCATCTTGTTGACTACTCTACTGATTGTGTTCACCGCCTCCTCGGCGTTCGGCTACGCTGGCCTTTCGGCCCTGGGTACGGCGGGCGATACGACCCCTACCCTATCCGGCGGTCCCGCGCCGACCGACAGCGAGGAGGCCGAGGTTGTGGTTACCGGCGCATCCATATTTCTGGTGGGCGCTTTCTACTGCCACAATAACGGCCTGGGTGACCCCTTCACCGTCGAACGCGAGGGACTGGACCTGGTCTACAACTGCATGACCTATCTGCTGGGCAGCACGGCGGGCAACATCGCCTGCATTGGTGAATTCTATCCGACCAGCATCTCGGGATTGCAGCTCGAGCATAGCAATCCCCTGGTCAACCAGAACTACATGGAGTTCTTGGAAGAGAATCTCAACGGCACAAATCCGGGGCTACCGCCGGACCACCCCTACGATTGCAGCTTCAGCTTCGTGCAGATTACCAACGACGATCCGCTGACCAACGGCGGCTCGGCCAACTACGATATGTTGATGATCGGCGAGCAGTGGGAATGCATTGAGCCCAACAATTATCTGCACACCCGTTTGGAGATGATCAACTTCGTCAATGCCGGCGGCAAAATCATCATCGCCGGCTCCAGCGAAATCGACCCCGGCGCCGGTCAGGACATGGTCTTCCTGCCCAAGGACGAGATCAATATGCACCGTCAGCTCATCGATCACTTCCCCCTGCCGGCTTCGGACCCCGGCCATCCCATCGCCCGGGGTATCAACGAGGGCGAGTGGGGGATCGTGAGTGAAGTGACCTGCTACCTGCGCAACTACGACACCGATTACTATACCAAGATTTTCTCCGATGAGGGCGGTCCCGACGGCTACACAACACTGCTTCTCGGCGGTACCAACTACGGCCTGGAGCCGACCTCCTGGGGCGCTCTCAAGGCCGAGTTGAGCGATTAATCGCAGCCCATCCCTCGCCCGAACGGTCCGCTGGTTCTCCGGCGGACCGTTTTTTTGCATCTCGATGTCCAAGGGACCGAGGCGGACTATTAACGGCCGGGGATTATCACAGCAAGCCGGACCAACAACCTCAGGCCAGCGGAAGCACTATGGTGAGTCGAGGCTGATGGCCACAAATCGACTTCTACGATACTGGCAGACAAGTCAGTATGGGATCATCACAACAAACTGGACCGATATCAGTAGCGATTAACAGCTGCTAAATGGAGTTACTCCTGATGCTTGCTTCCGGCTTGTCCCCCAAGAGGCACTGCTTCAAGTCTGTCCGGTGGGGCCGACAGCCTGCCGGCTTCCCGCGGCACCAAGCTCAGATCAAGGTTTATTGCCTCAAATCGACTATGGGGATATGACAGCACATCGAGCGATGAAGCATTGGGATCGCCTACCCTGTCCGGACCAAATCATGATCGCAACCTGCTTATAACACTAATGATAAATCTCTGAGACTTGTCACAAAACGGGCATTTATAATTGCAATTAAGAAGAGTGTCATCCTTGGCTAACACAGATATCTGCGCACTGGTATATGCTCTGACAGCAGATCGCCACAGGCTCCTAAATGTCGT
>WJMB01000177.1 GCA_014728185.1 Candidatus Coatesiibacteriota bacterium | reverse complement strand
ACCGCCGTCGCCGTTGCCTACCTCAGCGTGGTCGTCCTCGGTCTCAGGTCAAGGAACCGTGACCGCCGGGAGCGACTGGAGGCCGACGGCCGCTTCCTCGATGACGAAAGCGCGGTATACCCCGATGACCGCTGGGAGTGAGACACCCCCCTGAGGCGGGAGCGGGCGGCGCTGCTACAGAAAACTCAAGGTTGCGAATCAACAAGCGGTGGGCTTCAGCCCGCCGCTGCTATCATTCAGGCCGCCGGCGAGCTCGCTCCGGGCCGAAGCCGACCGATCCCACCTGATCCGTTGACGGAAGACCGGCGCCATGGAAAATGCTCTGACCAAACAGTAGTCGGCTGTTCGGGGGCTTCAGACTCTGATCACGATACTATCCTACTCAGCCTTATTGCATGATAATGATGCGGTTATGAGCCGAGCGGCAATTGGGTGAGCGATACTCGCACGCTGGTAAACAAGGTTGTTAATGCACCAAGCATACCCCTTCGCCGCTGCTTCTTGGCTGCTGATAAGCTAAAGGCGCATCGGCCGATGCACTTGTGTTCTCAGCAGATTACAAGCGCGATCCGCTTCGAACAGGGTAGACGATCCCATTTGTTTCAGTGCCCGCCCAGACGGGTCAAGGGTTCCGGGCCAGGGATTCCGGGCAAACGAGTTCAAGGGTTGAAACGAGCCACTGACATGCACTTGAACCGTCACCAGTGTGAGCCGCCGGGCCACCGGCGGGATTGTCGTCTTTCCCGCCAGCCCCGGCACGAAGCACAGCGTGAGGTCATTGTCGTAAAACAACTGTCGGGATGTGACGGCACGTAAAGCAATAGCGCAGTAGGTCATGGAACGTGATCGGATCAAATCAGGGCCGATATTGAGAGGTTCACCGAGCAGGTGTTCACTGTTCGGGTGCATCCGACTTTGATTCCGATACTGGTATGTGCAGACTTATTGCATGATAATGTGGCAGTTATGAGTCGAGTAGCAATCGGGTGGTCGTTAGTTGCCGGCTACCATGCAAAGCAGGTTATCCACCAAGCAGGCCCCTTGCAGCCGCCACTTTTTTACTGCTGATAAGTGACAGGCCCATCTGCCACCACACGCGTTTTATCAGCAGATTGCCAGAGCGCCCCTCCCGGACAGGGTCCACGACCCCTCGGGGTCGCATCTAACCCTGACGCCGTGAAGCCCGCGAATAATCCTTCGAATCCTGCTGAGACTACAGGACGGGCGAACCCGTCCTGTAGTTTTTGATGTCAATCGGCAGAGCCGTCTATCCAATCGGCGGTGGCTAGGCGGCTATCGGCGCCTTCTCGTCCTTGGGGTCCTCGTAGGCCCCCTCGACGTCGATGACGGCCTTGAAGGCGGCCATGGCGCACTCGACCTGCTTGTCGTCCGGCTCGACGGTGGTCAGCAACTGGGTGGCCAGACCCGGGGCGACGAAGATGCGCGCCAGCTTCGAGTTTGGATAGCGCCCGGCCAGGCGGATCCACTCGTAGGCCACCCCGGCGACGATGGGGATCAGGGCGATGCGCATCAGGATCACCAGGGCGGTGTTGAGCCAGTCGTAGCGGGTGAGCTCCTGGATGCCCGGAATGGCGAAGACCAGTGAATGGACCAGCACCAGGGCGATGAGCATGAAGACAAGAAAGCCGGTGCCGCAGCGCGGGTGCAGGCGGCTCATCGGCCGGGCGTTCTCCGGGGTGAGCTCGCGGTCGGCCTCGAAGGTGGCGATGGTCTTGTGCTCGGCTCCGTGGTAGGCGAAGAGTGTTCGCACATCCTCCATCCGCCGGATCAGGACCAGGTAGAGGATGAAGATCAGCACCCGGACCAGGCCCTCGGCCAGGTTGAACAGGACGCCGCCCTCGAGGAAGGTGCGCGGCCAGAGGGCTTCCAGACCCCGGGCGGCCCAGTACGGCCCCAGGATGAAGAAGGCTATGCCCAGCAGCAGACTGGGGATCAGCATCAGGGCGGCGCGCTTGCCGGAGAGCAGCTCGGGCTGCTCGTCGATACCCTCGATGGACTCGCCCTTGGCGGCGGCCTCCTTCTTCTTCTCCTCCTTCTCGGCGTAGTTGGCCGAGGCGGTGAGCGCCTTGACGCCCAACACCGATGAATCGAGGATCATCGAGGTGCCGCGCAGGAAGGGCCAACGAAAGATCTTCCAGTGCAGGAAGCGCGGCAGGGGCAGCTCGGAGAGCTCGATATGGTCGTCGTGGGGGCTGCGCAGGGCCATGAAGCAGGAGCGGCGCCCGCGCATCATCACACCATTGATGACGGCCTGCCCGCCGATGAGCTTCTTCTTGCGTTCCGTTTTTTCAGCGTCTTCAGGCATAGTCTCTCGTTATCCGCCGAGGCGGTGAGTTGGTGCGGTGGAAGCGTGGTTTAACCCAGGATCTCAATCCAGGTTATCCACTTTTATGCAGGAACAGGATGCAGAACCCTGATGAGATGGGAAAAGCCGCGACCAGCCGGAGCGACCGTCTGTGACGACCAGTGTAGCCCAGTCGGGCCGGGCATTCAACCCCGTTCTCGCCGGTCAGTTGAGACACCCGGGGGAATCGGGCGGGACCGTTCGGACCAGGCGGTGCCTCAGCGGCGGCGGGGTGGATCGTTGTTTCACGTGAAACAGCATTCCCGAGCGGAATTATAGGGTATTTATTGGCGAATTGCCAGGGCTGCTCTTCGTTGTCTCGGCTGTTTCTCTTCAAGCGCTCATATTCAACTAGGCGTCTAGAATGGTGATTGGACTACACTGGGCGGATAATGAGAATGTCACCGGGTAGGCATTCGCGGATCGGGCGCGTCCGACATTGATCCCGATACTATCGTACTCAGCCTTATAGCATGAAAATGAAGCAGTTATGGGCCGAGTAGCAATCAAATGTCCGTAAACTACAAGCGAACTGGCAGAGTAGATTATCTCCCAAGCACCCCTCTTGCAGCCGCCACTTTTTACTGCGCTTGTTGTTATGTTGCCGGAAAGACGGCTATCCCGACGGATGATCCGGCAGCTTCAACCAGACGAAGCTCAAGTAACAGCAGTCCATTGCTTGTTTCATGCCTTGAGTAGAATCAAGCGGTTTGTCGAGCTGAGGCCTTCAGCAAGGCAAGCATCAAGAGCTAATCACCTGCAGCGGTTCACAGCAGCGGCAAAATGGTTCAGTTTCGTGTGATGATCCATCTAGCAATTATCGTCAAGTGGCAATCTTTAAGGTGTCAAACGCCGGCTTATTTACAGGGCAAGTTATCCAACAAACAGGCAACTTGCAGCCGCCACTGTTAACTGATGATATGTGATAGTCGCATCAGTTACTAAGCATTTTATCAGCAGTTTACAATCAGCAACCGGTTCGAACACGCTATACTATCGCTTCTTGAATTACTTGTTATTGATAGTCATGAGCGCCTTGCGCAATCCGAGGTTATGTCGAATGCACGCTGCTGAAAGTCTGCTTTGATAATTAGCACGTATCTTGGGCAGATTCCACTGGATCTACACGTGTACTGCCAGAAACCCACTGGATTGATGTGAGTTTGAAGAAATCAGTCACACAAGCGGCAAAAGCCGACACAGGCCGGCTTTTTCTGGTCATTCCGAGGTTGTCTGACCCTTAATGGTAAAGACACTCCAGCCGCCACGGGTCATTCCCGCCGTCGAAAATGCTTCCGCAAGGAAAAGGGGATTGGATGACCACCGTGCCCGCCGTCAGTTGATGATTTCCAGCTCGCGTCCGGTCTGCTCCAGAGCCTCCAGGGCGCGATCGATCTGCTCGTCTGAGTGGGCGGCGGTCAGGCTGATGCGGATCAACGCCCCACCCTGCGGCACCGCCGGGCTGATTACGGGGTTGATGAACACGCCGCGTTCCTGGAGCTTGATGGTCATCATGAAGGCGTTTTCGTCCTCGCCGACCAGGATCGGGATAACCGGGGTCTCGCTGCCGTAGGTGTCGAAGCCCAGGTCGTCCAGGGCGGCCTTCATCCTGCGGGTGTTGTGCCAGAGGCGATCCAGGTGTTCGGGCTCCTCGGTCATCACCCGCACGGCCTCGAGGGCCGCCGCGGCGTTGGGTGCGGGCAGACTGGCCGAGAATATCATCGAGCGGCTGAGGTGTTGAATATAGTCGACGACCTCGTCATCAGCGGCCACGAAGCCGCCGATGGAGCCCAGGCTCTTCGAGAAGGTGCCCATGATCATGCTGACCTTGTCCTCGACGCCAAAGTGCACCGCGGTGCCCTCACCGCGGGGACCCATCACGCCGAGGGCGTGGGCCTCGTCGACCATCACGGTGGCGTTGTACTTCTCGGCCAGTTCGACGATACGCGGCAGCGGGGCGAGGTGACCCTCCATCGAGAAGATGCCGTCGACGGCGATCAGCTTGCCCTTGTTCGGCGGCAGCCAGAACAGGCGCTCCTCGAGGTGCTTGAGGTCGAGGTGACGATACTTGAGCACCTTGCCGAAGGAGAGGCGCGAGCCCTCGATTATCGAGGCGTGGTTGAGCTTGTCCAAGATGATGAACTCGCCGCGCCCCACCATGGAGCTGATGATGCCCAGGTTGGTCAAAAAACCCGTAGAGAAGACCACGGCGCGGGGCTTCTTGACCAGCTTGGCCAGTTCTTCCTCGAGCTCGAGGTGAACGTCCAGGGTGCCGTTGAGAAAGCGGGAGCCCGCGCAGGAGGTGCCGTAGGTATCCAGGGCGCGCTTGGCCGCCTCGATGACCCGGGGGTGATGGTTGAGTCCCAGGTAGGAGTTGGAGCCCAGCATCAGAACCTGTTTCCCCTGGATGGTCACCTCGGCCCCCACCCCGGACTCGATGGGGCGGAAATAGGGGTAGGTGCCGTTCTCGCGCAGTTCGCGCACCGTGTTGAACTGGTACGCCTTTTCCAGCAGGGGATGTTTTTTCTGGGGCGTCATGGCTGCTCCCGAGGCTCGAAGATTCGGCGTCACCGCCGACTGGTTTAGGCGGTTAGATTAGCAAATCCTGGCCCCAGGGTAAAGGATAAGCCTT
>WJMB01000176.1 GCA_014728185.1 Candidatus Coatesiibacteriota bacterium | reverse complement strand
CCAGGCGCAGTTCGAGCTGGCGGTTCTCGTTGATCAGGATGCGCGCCGGGTGCCCCGGCGGGAGTTCGGGGATATCCCCGCGCTCCAGGCCTCCGGAGAAGAGGCTCAGGTGGACGTCGCAGAGGCGCTGGACCTCGACGGTGGGCAACCCCTCGTCGATCAGCTCGCGCTCGACGGCGCCTACCTCGGCGGCGCCGACCTCGTTCAGCAGGGCGCCGAACTCGCCCTTGAGCGCATCCGGGCTCTCCCCGGAGTGCAGGCGGCGCAGGATCGCCTTCAGTCGATCCTTGCGCCGGCGTCGTTGATCATCGGTCGTGTCGTCCATGACCCTCCCTGGAGTCGGCTGGGTGGGATTTCGTCGGCCACGGCGCTCGTCGGAAAACGAGTCGCCTCGGGCTGACAAAAGATAAGGAATCACTTATAGTGTAACTTAGTCACCGTCAGGATGCAATCGGAGCCCGGCGGGCGTCGGCGGCGTGTTTCCGACGACGGGGCTTTGCCATCGCCCCCGCTGGAATGTACACTAACGGGTGCATGCGCGTCGACCGGTGACGACCGGTGAGGCCGACCGGACAGGCATGAGCGTATTCAGCAGGGACCCGCTCGCCGCGGCGCTCACGCCAAGCCGGTTTAACGATACGAACCGAAGCCGCCGCGAGGCGGGCACCCGTTCTCACGAGACGAGAAACAGATGACGAAACCCGACGAACCCCAGAGCCTGATCATCGGCACCGCCGGGCACGTGGACCACGGCAAGAGCGCCCTGGTCCAGGCCCTGACCGGCACCGATCCCGACCGCCTGGCCGAGGAGCACCGCCGGGGCATCTCCATCCGCCTGGGCTTCGCCTTCCTGCCCACCCCGGAGGGCGAGCTGGCCATCGTCGACGTGCCCGGCCACGAGGGCCTGGTGCGCGAGATGGTCGCCGGAGCCACCGGCTTCGACGCCGTGCTCTTCGTGGTCGCCGCCGACGAGGGCCTGATGCCCCAGAGCCGTGAGCATCTGGAGATCCTCGACCTGCTGTTGCCCCGCCGCGATCCCGCCCCGGGCGTGGTGGCGCTGACCAAGATCGACCTCGTCGAGGACGCCGAGTGGCTGGAGCTGCTCGAGGAGGACCTGCGGGAGTCCTTGGCGGGGACGGTGCTCGAGGGGGCGCCCATCGTCCGCACCAGCGCGCGCGACGGCGCCGGTCTCGATGAGCTGCGCGGGCGCCTGCTGGAGACGGCGCGGAGCTGTCGTCGGGAGCGCGAGGAGGGCCGGGCCTTCCGTCTGGCCGCCGACC
Source organism: Candidatus Coatesiibacteriota bacterium (assembly GCA_014728185.1). GTDB lineage: Bacteria > RBG-13-66-14 > RBG-13-66-14 > RBG-13-66-14 > RBG-13-66-14 > WJMB01. The sequence continues at coordinate 6,909 of WJMB01000176.1, read as the reverse complement.
GCGCCTTCACCGTCGAGGGCTTCGGCGACGTGGTCACCGGCACCGTGCGCCGGGGCGAGCTGGCCGTCGGCGCCGAGATCGAGCTCCAGCCCTCGGGGGGCAAGGGCCGGGTGCGCAACCTGCAATTCCACGGCCGCGACGTGCCCCGCGTCGTCGCCGGACAGCGGGCGGCGATCAACCTGGCCGGGCTGCCCAAGCGCGGGGTCAGGCGCGGCGACGAGGTGACCGAGCCCGACTGCTTCGCCGCCTCGGAGCGCTGCGACGTCCGCCTGCGCCTGATGCCCTCGGCCAAACCCCTGGTCGATCGCGGCGAGTTCAAGCTCCACGTGGGCACCCAGGAGGAGCTCTGCCGGGTGATCCTGCTCGAGGGCGGCAAGCTCAAGCCCGGGGCCGACGCTCCGGCCCAGCTCGAGCTGCGTCGACCCCTGGTCTTCACCAAGGGCGACCGCTTCATCCTGCGCGTGCCCAGCCCGCCGAACACCGTCGCCGGCGGGGAGGTCATCGATCCCGCCGCCCAGCGCCACCGGCGCAGCCGGCGCAGCTACCGCGACGCCCTGGCCGAGCTCGAGGCCGTCGACGCCGTCGGCTCGCTGCCGCTGTGGCTCAAGCACAACCCTCTGCCGCGCAAGGACCTGACCACCCGGGAACTCTGCCGGCGCACCGGTCTGCTGCCGTCCTTCGTCCGCGAGCGCCTGGCCGCCCTGGCCGAAACCGGGGAGGTCGTCCGCCTCGGCTCCGATCGCTGGCTGCACCCCCGCTGGCAGAGCGACCTGGTCGACAAGCTCCGCGAGGCTCTGGATCGCTTCCTGCAAAAAAGCCCGCCCTACCAGCCCCTGGACCGTGGGCGGCTCAAGGCGCTGCTGCGGACCAAGAAGGTCGACGACAACGCCTTCCGCGAGGCCCTGGACGAGCTGGTCCGGCGGGGTCGCCTGGCTCCGCTGGGGGCCGAGTATGCCGTCCTGCCCCACGGCGACTTGCCCACCGAGCAGGCCGTACTGATCGACAAGCTGCGCGGTCTGCTGGCCGACGCCGATCCCGCCCTGGCGCTCAACGAGGCCGCCCAGAGCCTGGGGATGCGTTTGGAGGGCCTGCTCGAGGCCGCGCGCTACCTGGTCGGCACCGCCGAGGCCGCCCTGCTGGGCGAGGTGCACCTCTGGCCCGTCGCCGCCTACAACGAGAAACTGGCCGCCGCCCTCGAGCTGCTGCGCCGCGATGGTGAGCTGCGCACCGCCGACTTCAAGCAGGCCGCCGGGCTGTCGCGCAAGTACGCCGCCCAGTTCCTCGACCACCTCTACGAGCGCGGGGCCACCGAGCGCCAATCCGGGACCCACACCCTGATCTCTCCCGAGCGCGCCGCGCTGAAACCCCTGCGTAACCCCTTGCGAAAAGACGAATAGTGTCCTATCCTTACCCTTCACTAGGGAAGCTAGCAGGCGTCTGGTGAGCCTCGCGGACTTCAAATCCGTCGTGGGGCCCTAACCCGGTCCCAGGTGGGTTCGATTCCCACTAGCTTCCCCCATGCTCAAACGGCCCCGCGGGGCCGTTTTTTGCGAAGGCGTCATAGAACGTGCTCGGACCAAATCACGGCTGATAAATGGAGGTTCGCCGAGCAGGCATTCGCTGTGCGGGGGCGTCAGACTCTGATTCCGGCTCTGCTATGCGCAGCCTTATTGCATGATAATGAATCAGTTATGGGCCTAGTAGCAATCGGCTGGTCGTTAACTACAAGCTGGTTGGCAGGGTAGGTTAACCTTCGAAATCGCCCCTTACGGCCGCCGCTTCTTGGCTGCTGAACAAGTGACAGGCGCATTTGCTGCTGCACTTGTGTTATCAATAGATTAAAAGCGAGATCCGGTCCGAACAGGTTATACGATCCCTCTGTGAAAAACAGGTCGCCTGGCGTTGCTGGACGAGTAAGGTGAACAGACGGTCGAGTCGGTTCTCCATCGGCCCCGCCGCGCTCAATGCAGGCGGCCCTGCCAGGCGTGGCCGCCCCGCCAGCCGGCGTCGTACTTCGAGTCCATGTTGTGGATCAGCAGGTCGGCGTCGTACTTGGAATCCACGTAGTAGATCAGCACGTCGGCGTCGTACTTGGAATCGACGAAGTACCACAGGCCGTCCTCGTCGGCGTCGTACTTCGAATCGACGACGTAGACCAGCAGATCCGCGTCGTACCTGGAATCCACGTGGTAGACCAGCAGGTCGGCGTCGTACTTCGAATCGACGACGTAGACCAGGCCCGCCCAGGCGAGGGCGGACAGGCAGAGCAGGATCACAACGGCGGACTTGGTCATCGGGCGCCTCCCACGGGGTGTGCAAAGCAAGGCCTCAAATCATCACCAACGCTATCAGTATAGACGGAGCCGCGCTCCGGCGGCAAGGTTCAGGCCGCCGCGCGACCCTGGCACAGCCGCCGGAGCTTATGGTATCCTGTTGTCGATTCCACCAGCAGACAATCCACCCGCCAGCCCGACGGAGCGTCCCATGGCCCAACACCTGATTCTGGTCATCAATCCCGGTTCCACCTCGACCAAGGTCGCCGTCTACCGCGACGAGGAGCAGCTCCACGAGCGCACCCTGCGCCACTCCACCGAGGAGCTGGCTCCCTTCAAGACCATCTACGATCAGCACGAGTTCCGTAAAGGCATCATCCTGGGCTTCCTCGATGAGGTCGGCATCGCGCCGAAGGACCTCTCGGCGGTGGTCGGCCGCGGTGGGCTCTTCCAGCCCGTGATCAGCGGCACCTACGCCGTCAACGACGAGATGCTCCAAGACGGCCGCGAGGGTTACCTGGGTCAGCACGCCAGCAACCTGGGCTGCGGACTGGCCTACGGCATCGCCCAGGACGCCGGCGGCGTGCCCAGCTTCATCAGCGATCCCCCCTGCGTCGACGAGTACCCGCCCCTGGCACGGCTGTCCGGCCACAAGATGCTGCCCCGGGTCAGCATGCTCCACTGCCTCAACATCAAGGCCATGGCGCGCCGCGCCGCCACCGAGCTGAACAAGCCCCTGGCCGAGACCCGACTGATCATCGCCCACCTGGGCGGGGGCAACTCCATCGCCGCCCTCGAGGGCGGCCGGGTCGTCGAGGTCAACAACGCCCTCTACGGTGGGCCCTTCAGCCCGGAACGCGCCGGCGACGTGCCCGTCTTCCCCCTCATCGACTGGGTCTACGAGGAAGCAAACAAGGGCACGCCCAAGCGCAAGCTCAAGAAGACCCTCACCGGCGGCGGAGGCCTGGTCTCCTATATGCACACCAACTCGGCCAAGGAGGTCGAGGACAAGGCCCTGGGCGGCGACCGCACCGCCCTGTACTACTACAAGGGCATGGCCTACCAGGTCAGCTACTACATCGGCGGCGCCGCCGCCGTGCTGCGCGGCGAGGTCGACCGGATCATCATCACCGGCGGGCTGGCCTACGGCAAGGAGTTCGTCGAGTGGATCGAGGAATGGACGGGCTGGATCGCTCCCGTAGTCGCCTACCCGGGCGAGGACGAGCTGGGCGCCCTGGCCGGAGCGGCGCTGCGTGTGCTGCGCGACGAAGAGGAACCGCTGACCTACCCGACCCGCGTCCGCGAGGACGAGGAGTTTTAGTATTGCAGTCGAGACCTTGCACGACAGCCTGGACTTCTTGCGCAAAAACGCCCCCGCGGGGGCGTTTTCATTTGATTGGTCAGCTAGATCGCCTTAGCGCGGTCCTTCACCGCTTTACTTTCTTCCTTTTCTTTCTCTTCACCTGAGTGATACACGCCCACGCGGATGACGGCGCCATCCTCCTCGTAGGTCTCTGTCCACTCGATGCGCGGTTTGGGTGTCATAAGCGCTTCTCTTTTAGTCGCGCAATATCATTGTCTGACATGGCTGAGCCGAATTGTGGCCATTGACTGCCGATAAGTACGGTTTACATGGCAAATAGTTCAACAATACTCGCCCGAAACTTCGACTACGTCACCTGCCAATGCCATATACCATGGGATCATATACCCTGTTCGGGCGGAGTTATACGTGTACTCGGCTGATAATACAGGTTTTGCAGCAGATGCGCTCGTCGCTTATCAGCAGTTAAAGTGACGGCTACAGTGGGCCTGCTTGATGGACAACCAGCACTGCCTTGCAGCTTGCAGATAACGGCCACCCTTTTGCCACCCGACCCATAACTACCACAATATCAAGCAACAAAACCGCGTAGTATAGTATCGGGAGTGAAGTCGGATGTTATAAATCAGCCAATCCTTGCTCGTGAAGCTCACAATGCCGGCCCTGATTTGGTCCGAACAAGTTCCATGATGCCTATGTCATTATTAAACCGTTTCAGGCTGATCTGGGTTTGAACCAAGCCACTTTTGTGACACCGTCGGCTACCCGGTCGGCTAACCGCTTCTTTGGCGCGACGGCCGTACGCTGTCGGTTGATCCTCGTTTTATCACAACCTTCACTCGAACCGCGCCTCGGCCAGGCAGCAGTCGTCCCAGCGGCCGCCGGGGTAGACCGCCTCGATGGTCAACAGCACTCGGGCCACTTGAGTCCGCCGTAGGCGTCGCAGCGGCTGCAGAGCAGGATCGCCTCGCGACGCCCCTGGGCCAGCAGCTCGCGGTAGTTGCCCACGATCGGCCCGTTCCAGATCTCCAGCACGTGCTCTAGCCGGACGTCGCCGATGATCCCGCGACCGTGGACGTCCCAGCAGCAGAGCGCGGCCCGGCCGTCGGTGTAGAAGAACATCTCGTCCAGGACTTTCAGGCAGGGGCGGTGGACGACGTCGGCCGGGGTCTGGCCGGTCCAGGGCCAGTTGTATAGCGGCACTAACTGGACCTCGTCGGCGATGGGCTCCCAATGCTGTTGGTATTGCCCACGTTCCTCTTGGTTCGCCCGGAGCTCTATCATGCGCACCTCGGTGCGGCAGCCCGTGCCCCGAGCGGCCTCGCAGAACCGTTGGGCGTTGGTGTAGACGCGGTCGCGATCGACGCCGGTGCGCGTGATGTCATAGACCTGTTGGGAGAAGCCGTCGATGCTGAACCGCACCAGCTCGACGCCGATCTCGAGCAGACGCTCGCCCCGCTCCGGGGTCAGCAGCTCCCCGTTGGTGTTGAGCTCGACCGTGGCCGTGGGGTCCCGCTTGATATAGGCGCAAATATCTTCGAGACGGTTGTCGCAGAGCGGCTCGTTCTGCAAGAAGGGGCGGTAGCAAACGCCCAGGCCCCGGGTCTCGTCGATGATCTTGCGCCAGACGGTCTCTTCCATGCGCATCGGGCCGCGCTCGACCTCCTTCTGGTAGCAGAACTCGCAGGCCGCGTTGCAGGCCAGGGTGGTCTCGAGCTGCAGGTAGCGCGGCCGGGTCGGGAAGCGGCGGAAGCGACCGGGGGATAGATCGGGCAGTTGGGCGGGGTTGCTCACGGCGGTCTCCGGGGGTGGGAGGGTGTCGGCGGATTAGGTTGTTAATCCTCAGCGGACCGATTATACTTAATCAACTGCGGCCACCGCAAAGCCCTCCGCGGCGACCGGCGCGTAAACCAAGCCCGGGCCGGCTTTGGCACGTTTTTTGCGGAGCCGAAGCCCCCTCGTCCGAGCGGCCGCCCCGCCCTGTTGCAAAAAACGTGCCAAAGCCTCACCCAAACCTTCGCGATGGGTCGCCTGGGCCTGGCGGGGTGTTGACCTGGCGGTGAGGGGTGGGCCGCACCGGCTTGGAGTGGTCGTTCAATACGCGCTTGTTAATCCAGACAAATTGCATCAGGTATCGATCTTCGAGTATGTGCGGGTAACCAAAGATACAACCAGCCATAAAACCAAGGAGAAGCGATGCGCAAACTGCTCTACATCCTGGTGATGCTCGTCGCCGTGGTGCTGCTCACCGGCGCCGGCGATCCCAGCCGTATCTGGGGACCTGGCGCTCCGCCGACCACCGACGACGAGGACGACGCCGTCGACGACGTCATCATGGTCGAGGTCGATGAAGACGAAGAAGACAAGGCGATCAGCTACCTCGAGGACCAGCGCGGCGTGCGCCGCGTCGAGCCGGTCAGCGGACCTTACTTCCGCGTCTACCTGGACGGCTCCGTCGACATGGTCGCTCTGCGCAACCTGCTGATGGCCAGCTACCTCTTCGCCAACGTCGGCTTCGAGTATCACGCCCACGTCGAGGTCTCGGGCGGCTGCTTCGGCCCGGTGCGCAACGGCGGCCATTCCGGTGGAAGCTCGGGCGGTTCCTCGGGCGAGGTCTGGGGACCCTCCGACGATCACGACGACGATGACGACGATGACGATGACGACGACGACGACGACGGCGAGATCTGGGGTCCGGACCTGCGCTAGACCCCGGTCGCGCTGATCAAACGTAGAGACGAATGCAGAGTCGAATACCGGGCGGGATCGAGTGATCCCGCCCGTCGCCTATTGTCGAACGACTCTGTTTTTACGGCGGCGTCCAGTCGGTCCGTCCCGGATTGCGCAGTTGTCCGCGGGGTGATTTCGAGCAGGTAGACGATGGGCCTGCTTCGCTGCGTGGAGTAGGCCGGATTGATGCTCTCTTGACGTATGCAGTCCCCGCGCGGGGGCTGATCAACATTTGTGGTTTAGCATAGCGATACTTACTGCGGAAGCCGCCTTAGCCGGGATACCGGGAGCGCGGCCGGCTGCGCCGAGCGCCGTTCGATGGGGCGACTGTGAAATGGCGGAGGCGGATCGCCAGACTGGTCCGCAATCAAGCGCTATGACGGCAGCGGGAGGGGACGCCGGCGGCCTTCCGGCACCGGCGATACACCCGTCGCCTAGCTCCGCTTGCGGCCGACGATAAAGAAGATGACCGCCAGCACGACCAGGCCGGGGACGACGAAACGGATCAAAAAGCCCAGTAGGGGGAAGATCAGCCAGAGGGCGACCGCCGCCAGGATCAGGATGCCGAAGGCGATCAGGGTG